>JAHECH010000279.1 GCA_024641835.1 Deltaproteobacteria bacterium | reverse complement strand
GATCCAGCAGGACTTGCACAGGATGCCGGGAAGTAAGCAGGCTAAGGCTCGCAAGATGCCTGTGTTGATCCACCTCGCTGAAGATCTTGAAATAGCGCTCCCCCAGCCTTGTGAGGTGCTCCACAAGGAATCTCTGGTCTGTCTCGGAGCGAATGGTCTTGAGGGTTTTGACGTCGGGCTTCATGGTAAATCTTATTATACACAAAAAAGGCGTTCACCCAAGAGCATTTGGGGAACCCCTTTTGGGACACGGACATTTACTCATAGGTGGGGTTGCTGGTCACCCGGGGCTGTAGGGATGACTCACGGGTCGCGGGGGTCTCTTTCAAAATGAGGAAACGAAGAGAGACCGGGAAAAAATCATGCAAAAAGAGGGCAGCGAAGGCGGGCGGCGCGGTCTCATCAGTCATTCCCATATTCGGCCTTGCATGGTTATTCCTGGGAAGCCCTCCGCCCGCCTGTCCCGCCCCCTGCGGGGCCTCACCCATGACCTAGAGCTGATCACCGGGCGGGCACAGGAACGGCGCACGGTGCAAGGAAAAGCAATCAAATCGATACTTTGTTCAACCGTGCACCGTGTACCTTGGACCGTGTACCATTTGCGGGGCTACCCCCCGCGAGAGGCGCTCCGGCTGGATTGGCTGATTCACCTGTTTTATGACTCAGGAGCTTAGATATCATAATACAGGGCGAACTCCCATGGGTGGGGGCGTAGATCAATGGCCTGGACTTCTTTTTCTATCTTATAGGATATCCACGTTTCAATCACATCCGAAGTGAACACATCCCCTTTCAACAGGAAATCGTGATCAGCCTCAAGGGCATTCAGGGCTTCACGGAGAGAACCTGGGGTGTGGGGCACCTTCGCAAGCTCTTCAGGAGGAAGGTCGTAAATGTCCTTGTCCAGAGGCTCTCCGGGGTGGATCTTCTTCTGGATTCCATCGATCATGGCCATGAGAATCGCAGAAAAAGCGAGATAAGGGTTGCAGCTCGGGTCCGGGCAACGGAATTCGATCCGCTTCGCTTTCGGAGAGACTGAATAGAGAGGTATTCGGACCGCCGCACTCCGATTGCGCCTTGAGTACGCCAGGTTCACCGGCGCTTCAAAGCCGGGCACCAATCGTTTGTAGCTGTTCGTGGTCGGGCTGGTGATGGAGAGCAGAGAGGGTGCATGCTTCAGAATGCCGCCAATGGCGTACATGCCCGCGTCCGACAGGCCCGCATATCCACCCCCGTAAAACAGGTTCTGATCCCCTTTCCATAGGGAGGCATGGACATGCATTCCGGTCCCGTTGTCATTGAACAGGGGCTTTGGCATAAACGTAACAGTTTTATTGTATTTCTTCGCCACATTCTTAAGGATGTACTTGTACTTCAGCACATTGTCCGACATCTTCACCAGGGGCTGAAAACGCATATCGATTTCTCCCTGTCCTCCAGTGGCGACTTCATGATGCTGAGCCTCGATGAGGACGCCGATCTTTTCCAGCGTCAGCATCATTTCGCTTCGGATATCCTGCAGACTGTCTGTCGGAGGTACAGGAAAGTAGCCTTCTTTGTACCGGGGCTTATACCCGAGATTAGGGTTCTCCTGGCGGCCTGCATTCCAGCGACCCTCAATCGAATCGATATGGTAATAGCCCTCGTGCTCGTTCTGATCAAAGCGGATGTCGTCAAAGATGAAGAACTCCAGCTCAGGACCGAAATAAGCGACCTCCGCGATACCCGTGCTCTTGAGATAATTCTCCGCCTTCCTCGCAATGTTCCGGGGATCACGCGTGTAATCCTCTCCGGTCACGGGGTCACAAATGTTACAGATGAGGTTCAGGGTCTTTGCCTGGAAAAATGGATCAATGAACGCTGTCTCTGGCACAGGCTTCACAAGCATGTCCGATTCATTGATCGCCTGCCATCCCCTGATACTTGAGCCGTCAAAGCCGACGCCTTGCTCAAAAGTATCCTCTTCGACTTCTCTCGCAGGGATTGAGAAATGCTGCCACAGCCCCGGAAAATCCATGAACCGGAGGTCCACCACTTCAACGCCTTCTTTCTTGATGACATTCAGAACATCTTTTGCTGTTTTTATCTCGCTCATCTGTCTCCTCCATGTCGTTAAATTTCTAACACAAACGAATTTATTCCTTCAACATTTCCGTGCTCCCCCTCACCCTTCCCTCTCCCCCAATCCCTACCCCCTGTGTCCCGTAACCCCACTTATGGGTAAAACTCAGCCCAAGATTGTGGCAGAGGGCGGGGTGAGGAGGCTTTGGTCAAACGGGTCAACACTCAAGGATTCAAAAAAAGCATTGTTGTGGACCGTCGCAAGACATGTGCCATTTGTATGGCTTTTCTATCGCATTGATATCATTCATCTTCATATGATTAAGCTTGACAGAGGAAGTTCTTTATAAATTACAATTTTGTAAGACTTGGCCCTCATAGGCTACAAAATAGTATTTGTCAAGTAAAGAGTCCTTCGGCAGAGCCGCAATATCGCCTCAGTGGCTTTCCGAGGGGCCACGGGGGTCTCTTTCAAAATGATTTCGTCGTAGAGGAGGGGCTTAAGCCCCTCCTCTACAACCTTTTGATTGCGGCCTGGAAGACCACCTCCCGACATAAACGAACTTCTGGGACGCCACCCTAGGATGGAAAATATAGTTGATTGCGGTTTCTCAATCAAGTATATGATCTGGCTCATTACATTTTGATCCCTTCCCCACTCATGCTGGGAATGAGCCATGGTACCCCCTCACCCTGCCTTCTCCCCCACTTTGGGGGAGAGGGTTGGGGGGAGGGGGAGCCTTCAAGGTGATTAATGCTTTCGTATTAGTAGGTTCTTAAAAGGACGAAACATGCATTGGCGGGAAAGAGTCTATTGCGGTGAACTGACCAGATCCCAGGAGGGCAGAGAGGCGTTGCTCATGGGGTGGGTGGATGCCATCAGAGATCATGGTAATCTGCTTTTCATTCACCTCCGGGACATCAAGGGCATCGTTCAGGTCGTGTTTGATCCACGGGTGAGCCTGGACAGTTATCAGAGATCCGCTGCTCTCAAGGAAGAGTACATCGTCCTGGTGAAAGGCAAGGTCGCCTTGCGGGAGAAGGGCACCGAGAATCCCAACATCCCCACAGGCGACATTGAGGTCTTTGCCGAGGAAATGGAGATCCTTTCCCTCTCCAAGAGCCTGCCATTCCAAATCTCCGAGAAAGCCATGGTTTTTGGAGAAAACATCAAGGCGAGCCCTGAAAAGGTGGATGAGGACCTGCGGCTGCAATACAGGTACCTGGATCTCCGGCGGCCCTCCATGCAGGAGCTTCTGGTCAAACGCTATCAGATCATGAGATGCATCAGGGATTACCTTGGCCAGTTGAACTTCCTGGAAGTCGAAACCCCGTTCCTGACAAAAAGCACGCCGGAAGGAGCAAGGGACTATCTGGTCCCAAGCCGCATCCACCAGGGCAAGTTCTACTCTCTTCCCCAGTCGCCCCAGCTTTTCAAACAGCTCCTCATGATGAGCGGCATGGATCGGTATTTCCAAATCGTCCGATGCTTCCGGGATGAAGACCTGCGGCCCAACCGTCAGCCCGAGTTCACCCAACTCGACCTGGAGGCTTCTTTCATCGATGAGGAATTCATCTATGAAGTCGTGGAGGAACTGGCTGCACGAACGTTTGCTCTCGGGGGCATTCACCTCCGGAAACCTTTCCCGAGGATGACCTATGAGGAGGCCATGGAGCGTTACGGGTCAGATCGGCCTGATCTGCGCTTCGGCATGGCTTTCGAAGATGTCACCGATATCGTCAAAGATACAAGGTATGGCGTTTTCCGCCGGATCACGAGTGCCGGCGGGGCGGTCAAGGGATTCAGCATCAGGGGAAAGGCGGACCAGCTCAGCAAGAACGTGCTTCAGAATGAATACGCGATGAAGATAGCCCCTTCATTCGGAGCGAGAGGCATGACATGGATGAAGGTGACGGGGAGTAAGCTGGAATCCAACATTGTTCAGTTTTTCAGCGAATCAGAACTGGATCGGCTGAAAGAACGCTTCCAGGCTGCCGATGGTGATGTGCTGATCTTGATCGCAGATCTCTCCAGAGAAATGGTGAATAAAGTGCTTTCCAGCCTCCGACTGCACCTAGCTGACCGGTTAGGCATGATGCCGGCCGACTGTTTCAGCCCCCTCTGGGTCACGGATTTCCCTCTCTTTGAGCTCAAGGACGGAAACCTCGGTTCCCAGCACCATCCCTTCACCATGCCGGATCGAATCGATTTTGATCCGAGCGATCAGAAGGATTTGATCACCCTCAAATCCAGAGCGTATGACCTGGTCATAAACGGTGAGGAACTGGGAGGGGGAAGCATACGAATTCACGACATGGGGATTCAAAGAAAGATCTTCAGGGCCCTTGAACTGACAGATGAAGAAATCGAAGCAAAGTTTGGCTTTTTCCTCAGGGCTCTGGAATACGGCGCTCCTCCTCACGGCGGGCTTGCGTTGGGCCTGGACAGGGTCGTGGCCATGGTCCTTAAAGTCCCTTCCATAAGGGACGTCATCGCCTTTCCCAAAAATCGGAGCGCCTATTGTCCATTGACCCAGGCTCCCTCCCTTGTGGAGGAATCACAGCTCAAAGAGCTGGGACTCCTCCAACCCTCTCCTCGGCCGGGCATGGCAAAGGCGAGGAAGCCGGCGAAAACAGAGGGAATGCCCTCCCCTGCAGCGGAAAGGATCACGCTCGATCGTGTGAGACATGTGGCAAAGCTTGCAAGGCTGCGGATGACGGAGGAGGAGGCCCTCTCATACCAGAAAGATCTCAACGACATCCTCGCTTATGTTGAAACGCTGAGCGAATTGGATACGGAAAACGTGGAGCCCATGAGTCATGTCCTGGAAATGAAAAATGTGTGGCGAGAAGATAAACCGCGCAAGTCCGACAAGAAAGAATCGATCCTGTCCAATGCGCCGGTGAGAGACGGGGATTACTACAAGGTGCCCAGGATCATTGAGGGCTGATTGTTATGGAACTGTGCGACAGAACGGCTTCTGAACTGATCCGGATGCTCAAGAAAAGAGAGGTGAGCTCCAGGGAGATCACGGAATCGGTCCTGAAAAGGATCGAAGAGAAGGAGGGCAGTATCCATGCCTTTATCACCGTCACTCGCGAAACAGCCCTGGAGCAGGCGGATCAGGCGGACAGGAGCTTCACGAAGGGAAAAGAGATCCCCCCCCTGAACGGCATCCCGATAGCCATTAAAGATGTTCTCTGTACCAAAGGCATACGGACCACGGCCGGCTCATCCATTCTCGGCAATTATATTCCTCCCTATGATGCAACCGCGGTGAAACGGGTTCTCAGGAGCGGGGCAGTGCTCATCGGAAAGACGAACATGGATGAATTCGCCATGGGCTCATCCACGGAAAACAGCGCCTTTGGGCCGACTCGAAATCCCCTTGATCCTGGCCGGGTTGCAGGAGGGTCGAGCGGCGGCGCCGCAGCCGCTGTGGCGGCAGGAGAAACCATCCTCTCCATAGGCTCAGACACGGGAGGCTCCATCCGCCTTCCCGCCGCCTTTTGCGGGGTGGCAGGCATAAAGCCTACCTATGGCCGTGTCTCACGATATGGCCTAATCTCTTACGCATCATCCCTTGACCAGGTGGGAGCTCTTGGCAGGAGTGTAGAGGACTGTGCTTTGCTGTTAAACCTGATCTGCGGCCACGACAGGAGAGACAGCACTTCTGCGGCCATGGATGTGCCGGACTTTCGACGCTCCCTGAACAAGAGCATCAAGGGAATTCGCGTAGGTCTGCCCGAAGAATACTTTGTTGAGGGCATTGATCCACGGATTAGAGAGCAAATCATGACGGCAGTTCACCTGTTCGCTGAGAACGGAGCCCATATCGTGGATGTCTCTTTGCCCCATACGAGCTATGCCATCAGCGCGTACTACCTTGTAGCCACAGCCGAGGCGAGCAGCAACCTCGCCAGGTACGACGGCGTCAAATACGGCATAAGGTCAGGAGAAGATGCGACGGATTCGGTCGATCTTTATGAAATGACGAGGAGCCAGGGCTTCGGTAAAGAAGTGAAGCGAAGGATCATGCTCGGGACTTTTGTCCTTTCAGCCGGATACTACGACGCCTACTACTTGAAAGCCCAGCGGGCTAGGACCTTGATCAAAAACGATTTTGAGAGGGCGTTTGAGAAAGTGGATTGTCTGGTGACTCCGGTTTCGCCCTGCCTTC
>JAHECH010000278.1 GCA_024641835.1 Deltaproteobacteria bacterium | reverse complement strand
CACGCAAGCGAGTGACAGCGAAGTTCTTGGTTTCTCTATATCTCCTCCGGCGGAACTAATCCCTTGATTTTCTCCTTTTAATATCATCCTGACAAGGCATTTTAGGCGGTTTCCGAAGTGTAGCAGAGGTGACCGGAAAACTCAAGACTGAGAGTACCCGGCGAAGAGGGATGGGGTGCATGAGATGCGGCGGCATCAGTTGAAGCTGTGGTGGGGTTTGGGGGTGCAGAAAGGGTGAAAATGAGGAGTAATCCCTTGGGATGGTTGAAGTTAAAAGTTTCAAGCCCCGCTAAGAACTGAACCGCTCATTTTCATCTTGTATGAAGACTTTCTTTTATCAGAAGGTCAGGCGGTCTCCTGGCGGAGGGGTCCGCGGTTGATAAAGGCGTTCTCAACAGCTAGAGCTGCCGGGCTGCTCAATGCGGTCAACAGATCGAGGTCTTCCTTTCTGAATCCATGGGGCTTTTTGACGGAATCCACATAGATCACGCCTATGACCTGAGATTTACTCACCAGTGGTACGCACATGACTGACCTGATTTGCATTGCCCGCATACTTTCGGAGAGCATGGCTTCATCTTCTGTCTGGGTGTCGAGCATGGAGACGGGCCTGCGCTCTCTTAGAACCCTTTCCACAATGGTCTTGCTGTATGCCTTTCCCGCTTCATCCTTACTCGTCTTGGTGATGGATATGGCCTCAGAGATATTTCCCGTCTTCCTGTCAATAAGGATCACCACACCCCTATCAACGCGTTTGAGAAGTTCCATGATATAACCTAACACTTTCTCCAAGACATCCTTGATGTTCAACGACTGCATCAGCACATTGGAAACCTTGTAGATCAATTCCATATTCTTTTTGGCAGTCAGAGGTCTGTCCTTGATGTCCCCGCCGTCCTCGTCCAATTCTTTGAAGAGGTCGATGGAATCGAGAACTGCCAACATGTCATTCGGATAAGACTTGCCGATCACGATGAACGTCTTCCCGACAGCAACAGGAATCCCTTCGCCCACTTCATATTCTTTTTGAGGCTCTATGCGCATGCCTTCAATAAAAGTTCCATTTTTGCTTCCCAGATCGGTGATGAAATACTTTTCCCCTTTCTTCTCAATCTTCACGTGCTTGCGAGAGACCGATTTGTCCTTCATCTGGATATGGTTTTCAGGACCTCTTCCAACAAGAATCACATCTCGTTCGAACTCGAAAGAGCGCCCCTTGTCCGGTCCATTCATGACAAAAATCTGAAGCATTGCCAAAACTCCTTACCGGAGACAATCGAAACAAAACCAATATCACGGCCAATGAATTCTCGCTATTTTACCATGAAAAGGATAAAGGCGTCAATTGCGTTATATTAAAGGCACTTGTTATTTGCCGTGGAGACACATGAAGGAGAGCCGGCCGTTCCCTTTCTCTTCAGTGTTTTCTTCACATTATTCTCTTATGCAGAGGGACAGGATGAAAAGGATGATACCTATACCAAATACGAGACTGCCCCACAAAAAAATATCCAGGTCGAGAAATCTATTCCTGATTGCTCCCGGAAGATCACCAACCGCCCAGATCTCCGCCGGAGACTTGAGAAATGAGATCTCCAGATAGACATACCCAACCCATCGAATCGCTTCTTGTTTGACCACCGGGCTCTGGAAGCCCCCTACCACCCTGATTTGCGTTATCCCCGGGTTTCGCCCCTTTCTCATCAGCGTGCTCAGAAGTTCTGAAATCTCCGAGAAGCCGACATCTTTTTTTTCTAAGATGGAGTTCCCCCTTTGGATCTTCTCATAAGCCGTCATAGCATTGGAGTAGGCAGGTGCAACGAGCTGGTACACGATGGGGAAATGATCGGCGTTGAGCGTTATCCAGGCCAAGATGGTAATCCCAATCCCGATGATGCCGAGGTAGTGTCTGTCTTTCACGCCCTGATCCCTGAGGTTCAGATTTCACTTCCCCGAGTGGTATCAGGTGATTGCTAGGCCTGTTTTGGTAGTGTGCTCTTTTCGGTGAGGAATGCGTTTTCAACGGCCATGGCGATGGGACCGCTGAGAGCACGCATGAGATAGACGTCTTCCCCCCGAAAACCGTGGGGCCTGCTCACTGAATCCACATAGATGACACCCTTTAGCCTGGACCTGCAGATAAGAGGCACACACATGACAGATTTGATGCTCCTGAGCCTGAGTGTCTCCGGCATGACTTCGCCTCCCATCAAATCTGCGTCAGATATCATAAAAGCCTCTTTGTGCCGCAAAACCCAGTCCACGACCTCCTTGCTGTACTTGGGGCCATCCGCTCCTTTCCTGCATTTCGAGGCGACCTCTTTCAGCTCGCCTGTTTCGTTTTCGAAAACCATGATCACGCCGCGGTCAATTCGCAAGAGCAGATCAAAGATGAAGTCAAGGGTCTTCGTTAGCTTTTCCTTGATTTCCAGGGATTCTCTGAGAACATGATAAACCTTGTATACCAAGTCCATGTTCTTCTGCCCCGTCTTTTTTCTTTCTGCGTGGCTGCGTTGAGAGGCGTCTTGACGAGGGCGTGGCAAATCCGGTGAAGTCAGTGCGCTTAGCATTCCGTCCGACAATTCTTTTCCAAGACTGAGGACGCTCATTCCGACCACGATGGAAAGCCCTTCAGAGACTTCGAACTGCTCACCGGGCGTAACCCGCTCCCCGCTCACGAACGTCCCGTTCCTGCTGTTCAGGTCTTGGAGGTACCACTTGTCATCTTTTCTATATATTTTCAAATGGTTATGCGATGCGAATTGATCCTTGAGCTGGATATCGCTGTCGGATGATCGCCCGACGGAAATCATTTGGGTATTGAAATCAAAGGCCTTGTCAATATCTGTACCGCTGGTGACAAAAACTCGCATGCCTAAACCTCATTAACAACACATTTTTAGCACAATTTCACCAAAAATGCCATATTTTTTTGTGCAGGTAGCAGGAGCGCGATTTACCCTCCCATGCAAAAGAGATTGCTTGGCTCTGCCTCCTATCGAGAGACGAGAGCATATGGTCCAAGGTGCAAAGTGCATGACTATTGATTTGACCTCGTCTCGGTTCTCTCTTATATTCCCTCGATGTTCGGGTATAAATTTCCGGATGGGTGAGAAGTGGGGCATCTGACTCCATCCGAGTAGCACGGTAAATCTATGGAGAGCTTGAAAAAGAAAAGAAGAAGGGCAAAACTCATCTATGAAACTCTCGATCCTTTATACACTTATGAAAAAACGGCGCTCAAGTATGCCTCCCCTCTTGAGCTCCTCATAGCCACAATCCTCTCCGCCCAGTGCACGGACAAGCAGGTCAACGAGGTGACAAAAAACCTGTTCAAGAAGTACAGGACACCCAAGGATTATCTGAGCGTATCCGTATCTGAGCTCGAACAGGATATCCGGCCCACGGGCTTTTTCAGAAACAAAGCGAGGTCGCTGAAGGGCTGCTGTCAAGGCCTGATGGATTTTTATGGAGGCGAGGTCCCCTCCACGATGGAAGAGCTTCTCAAGTTACCCGGCGTGGGAAGAAAAACCGCCAATTGCGTGTTAGGTGCTGCATTTGACATTCCGGGAGTCGTTGTGGATACCCACGTGAAAAGGCTCGCTTACCGATTGGGGCTTACGGACAATCAGGATCCGGACAAGATTGAAAAAGACGTAGAAAATCTTCTTCCCAGGGAAAGGTGGCGGCGGTTTTCCGACATTCTCATCTACCATGGAAGGGAGGTTTGTAAGGCGAGGAAGCCGGACCACGCGAGATGCGCCGTTTTCAAGCTTTGCCCGTCTAAGGCCATCTAGGAAATCTCTGATGGAGGACCGTCCTGCCGAAGAATTTCTTGAGACATCCCATCCTAGCAGGTTTGGACAGCAGTCTGTTGAGGAGCGGCAAGCTGATTACAGACCGACGCCAAATTCAGCTACGAGAAACGTGTGGTCCGAGGGTTTCTCCGCCAGCCTCGGTGCCTCGTCGATCCAGGCCCGTTGCGATCTTTCCGCCAAGGGACGTGTGGCGAGGATGTAGTCGATCCGCCAGCCCAAGTTGCGTTTCACCCCATTGGGTATTCGATAATCCCAGAAAGTGTAATGCCCTCCTCCCGGCTCATGTTTCCGGAAAACATCGACGAGCCCCCACTCGATGTACTTGGCCATGATCGCCTGCTCATCCGGATGAAAACCTACTTCGCCCTTGAGCTTCACTGGATCAAACACGTCCCTGGCTTCCATCGCTACGTTGAAATCGCCTGCGATCAGCAGAGGCCGGCCCGGGTCAAATTGCTTCTTCACATAGACAAGGAGATCATTCATCCACCGCAGCTTGTATTCGAATTTTTCCGTACCGGGCGCGAACCCTTGTGGAACATAAACGTTGATAATGGGGATCTGAGAGATTTCTGCTCTCACGAACCGAGCCTCCTCATCCGTAGTCTTATAGAGTCCCGTCTCCACCTTGGTCATGGTATGTTTTGTGACGATAGCGACGCCGTTGTAAGACTTCTGGCCCTTGAATGCCGCCTGATAGCCCCGGGCTTCAAATTCCTTCACAGGGAAATCCTTGTCCTGGACTTTGCTCTCTTGTAGACAGAGGGCATCGGGTTTCTCTCTGTCCAGCCACTCGAGAATAATCGGCATCCTGGCACGGATGGAATTGGTGTTGAACGTAGCCAGCTTGAACTTTGGCATCGCCCTACCTCTGCATCTCCTCTGCCCTTGTATGTGTTGCAGGAGCTTGTTAAATCCTGGCGTTAACAGATTCCGCCTTTGATGGGCAGAGATTAACACAATACGTTCTAAAGGGGAAACACGGACGTTGATCTTGGGTTCCTGCTGGGAAAACTGCGGAATGAGCACCGGAGAGGGCATGGAAAGCGGCTTGACCTCGCAGTTAATTTTCGTTAAGTTTGGCTAAGTTATATTTCGCTGTCGGCGATCTGACCGAGGATGCCCAGCCCAGGCGGTTCAATGCTGCACCCTTTCCTCTGCCTTCTCTCCAAAAGCGATTAGAGAGAGAAAGGGAGCTTGGAAAGGTTCTCAAATGCGAAGTGTATGAGTCAAAGCCCTTGAATTCATGAGCTTCAAGGTTCAAGACTCTGGGATGTGAGGTGAAATGACAAGTTCAGTCTTGAGGAAGTATTTCCAGAGTCTCACCGAAGTTGCAGGCCATGGGGATGCGAGGGAAGAGAGTTTTTATTCTTGCCTCGAGAGTCTGCTCAAGGAGATTGCCGCGGATGCCGGCAGGACGGATGTCCACGTGACTACCCTCCCCAAGCAGACGGAAGCCGGCAACCCTGATTTCCGCTTATGGAACGGCAGGGACCGCATCATCGGGTACGTGGAGGCAAAAAAGCCGGGCGAAGAAAGCCTTGATGCTATTGAGTCTTCCGAGCAACTCAAACGCTATAGGCACACTTTTCCAAACCTGATTCTTACCAATTTCTGCGAGTTTCGGTTATACCGAAACGGCGAGCGCGTGGCCTCCATTCTCGCCGCCAGGCCATATGTTCTCACCCAGCTTCACACAGTTCCTCCGATTGAGAAGGGCGTGGAACTTATTAAGCTGCTGAATCAGTTCCTCTCTTTTTCCTTGCCCAAGGCCTTCACAGCGGAGTCTCTGGCTGTGGAACTGGCGAAACGGACCCGGTTCCTGCGGGACGTGGTTGCTGAAGAACTGCGAGGAGAACAGGGAAAGGAGCAGAGTCTCCTCCTGGGCTTTTACGAGGCATTCCAGAAATACCTTATCGCCAACCTCGCCCTTGAGGATTTCGCTGACCTCTATGCTCAAACCGTTACATACGGTCTCTTCGCAGCCCGCACCAGGGCCGGCGACGGCTTCAACCGTCGAATGGCCTTTAACAACATCCCTCGAACCATCGGTATTCTTCGTGATGTTTTCCAGTTCATTTCCCTTGGGGATCTGCCGAAACAGCTTGAATGGGTCATTGACGACATCTCTGAGGTACTCGCGGTAGCCGATGCAGGCGGCATTCTTGATCATTTCTATCGGGAAAGAAAGGGAAGTGATCCCATCATTCATTTCTATGAGACGTTCCTTGCTGAATACGATCCTGAAGAGCGTGAACGACGGGGAGTTTATTATACGCCGGAGCCTGTGGTGTCTTACATTGTCGGGTCAGTGCACAAAATCCTCGGGACGCGATTCGGTAGGGCCGAAGGCTTGGCTTCTGAGGGCGTGACACTCCTTGACCCCGCTGCTGGCACGATGACCTTTGTTGCCCGTGCGTGCCAGGAG
>JAHECH010000277.1 GCA_024641835.1 Deltaproteobacteria bacterium | reverse complement strand
GGCGCAGGGGCATTTTCGTATGAAAACATTCGTGGCAAAAGAATCGGAAATAGACAAGAAATGGTACCTGGTGGACGCCAAAGATAAGATCCTGGGAAGGCTTGCCACCCAGATCGCCACGCGGCTAAGGGGTAAACACAAGCCCATTTTCACACCCCATGCTGACACGGGTGACTTCATCGTCGTGGTCAACGCGGAAAAGATCAGCATGACGGGTAACAAATGGGACAAGAAGATTTACTACCACCACACGGGATACACGGGTGGACTGAAACAAATCTCGGCGAGAAAACTGCGGGAAAAAAGACCGGAGGACATTATCCGTTTTGCCGTCCGAAGAATGCTCCCAAAGAACAGCCTCGGACGCCGCCAATTGAAAAAGCTGAAGATCTACTCTGGTCCCGACCATCCCCACCAGGCACAACAACCCGAAATATTGGAGATTTAGATGGCTGTAGAAAGATTTCATGCAGTTGGAAAAAGGAAAAGCGCTGTCGCCCGGGTCTGGTTGAAGCCGGGGCAAGGCATAATCACTATCAACAAAAAGCCCTTGGAAGAATATATCGCCAGGGAATTAGACAGGCTCGTAATCAAGCAACCCCTTGAACTGACAGATACTTTGGGCAAGTATGATATCCAGGTCAATGTGAGAGGTGGCGGCATTTCCGGCCAGGCCGGTGCAATCCGACATGCCCTCAGCCGCGTGCTGGTTACCATCAACGCGGATTTCCGTACGCCTCTTAAAAAGGCCACTCTCCTGACCAGAGATTCCAGGATCAAAGAGCGAAAGAAGTATGGAATGCGCGGCCCCAGAGCCCGTTACCAGTACTCAAAACGTTAAGAGCGTTGTCTTTATATCGATCCTTCGGCGTTGATGAAGACAGCACGTGGGGAAGTCATCGGTGGCTTCCCCACTTTAGTTTTTGATGTTTGTTGAGAAGCGTTAGAGTGTTGGACAATGACCAAAAGGTTTGAGTTTATCCGGTACGATTTCGTCTCGCGTATTTGAATTTTGGAAATTGGGTTTGTTTCGCGTTTCGGGCTTCGATATTCGGATTTGGTTGCGGCCTTGAAGACCACCTCCCCATGGGGGTGCAGTGATTTGGGCAACAGCCCGTTATAAGGTAAAAACGCATCCGGATTGAACCATACCAACCTTCTTGGACGTCACCTAGTCCTTTGGGGAACCCGTGGAGCCAAAGCGAAACATCAGGATGGTCCTTCAGTATGACGGGACTTGCTACCATGGCTGGCAGCGACAGAAAGGAACTCCCACCATTCAGGGCATTCTGGAAGAGAGAATTCAAAGGATCATCGGCGAACCGGTGACCCTCATTGCCTCGGGAAGGACAGACGCGGGCGTACATGCCATCCATCAGGTCTGCCACTTCATCACCAGATCAAACCTCCATCCCGATTCCCTTAGAAGAGGACTCAATTCTCTGATTCCCTCTGATATTCGTGTCGAAAAGGCAGAATACGCCAGCCCGGATTTCCATGCCAGGTATTCCGCGAGAAGCAAGACGTATGAATACAAGATCCTGAATAGACCGGAACCAGATCTATTTCTTCGCTTTTACACCTGGCATGTTCCCTTCAGGCTAGACTTGGTCAAAATGACGCAATGCGTCTCTTTGCTAAGAGGAAAGCATGATTTTTCTTCTTTCAAGTCCTCAGGCAGCGGGAACATGAACCCCGTGAGGGAAATGATGCTGGCAGAGCTTCAGGCATCCGAACAAGATCTCTTGCGTTTCGTCTTTGAGGCAGATGGATTCTTGAGGCACATGGTTCGAAACATGGTAGGCACCGCAGTGGACGTTGGACAGGGAAGAATCGCGGTGGAGGCTTTTGAAGACATCTTCAGATCCAGAGACAGGCAAATGGCAGGGATAAAGGCACCTCCTCAAGGGCTTTTCCTTGCCATGGTTAAATATGATTAGCAGCTCAAGGCATAGAGCACAAGGGATATCCCTTTTTGACAGGCTTGGTTATTTCCGTGAGCCCTGCACCGCTGAAGTGGAGCCCCGATAAAGCAACAGCTTTTGCCTATCTATCTTTCTTGAGAGAATTTTCCGTGATCGTGTCCAGGACAGTGGAATGGACCTGCCGAAACACTTCGTCAAAGGTATTCAGGGACAACCTGCCCACCTCAATGAATTTGATGACAATCTCCCTTAGTGACCTTCATGGCAAGCTCGTCTTCCTGCTTCATCGCACTCTTCTCCTAAGAAAACCCCCGCTGTGGAAGAAGGCGTTCTAAGGTCCAGCGGGGGCTGATTAAGAAGAACCCGTGAGAGCCCTCCTTGACCTTTCTTTTACCAGAGTGTTGGTGAAAGTTCAATCTTCCTAAGGCCGTGTCCCGGGAATTTAGCTTAGCAATTCCTGCCGCCCCCACCCCACCGGAAGGTGGTCTTCCATGCCGCCAGTGTCCTGACTAATAAACCCGTTGCCAAGCTGAGAAGCCGGAGCGCCCCAAGGGTGCTCCGGCTGCGTTGATTTATTCACCTGTCTTATGACTCAGGACACTAACTCCAGACTCCCGGAATCAGCGCGTTGCACCGGGGACAGCGGTTATCCCTTATCGCCTGCTTTCTGACGTTGAAACCGATCCGGTCGATGAGAAGCTCTTTACATTGGTGACAATAAGTCTTTTCTCCTTCGTCGCCGGGCAAGTTCCCGGTGTAGACATACTTCAGACCCGCCTCATATCCTATGTCTCTTGCCCTTTGAATGCTTTCGGGAGGTGTAGGGCGAACGTTCATCAGGCGGTAGGAAGGATGAAAGCGGCTGATGTGCCACGGAATATCAGGATCCAGGTTGGAGAGGAAACCGGCCAAGCCCTTGAGTTCTTCGGTGGAGTCGTTCAGACCGGGGATGAGCAAAGTCGTCACCTCGACCCAAACTCCCATCTTCCTCATGATCTCAAGAGTTCGCAAAATGGGTTCGAGTTTTGCCCCGCATTGCTCCTTGTAGAACTTGTCTGTAAACGCTTTGAGATCCACATTTGCACCATGGAGGTCGGAAGATATCTCCTCCAGGCACTCTTCAGTCATGTACCCGTTGGAGACAAAGATGTTCTTGAGACCTTTTTTTACAGCCAGCCTCGCTGTATCCACAGCGAGCTCAAAAAAGATGGTGGGTTCAGTATAAGTATAGGAAATGCTAAAGGATCGGCTGCCTGTGGCTTCCTCTACGATCATGGAGGGCGTCATCTCCTCTCCCCAGATCTGGCTGCGATCAGCGGGCATCTGTGAGATGTCTGCATTCTGGCAAAAGAGACACCTGAAATTACAGCCCGCTGTAGCAAGAGAATACGACCGGCTTCCCGGAAGAAAATGAAAAAGGGGCTTTTTTTCGATCGGGTCCACATGCCTGGCGATCACCTTTCCATACACCAGGCTCACGAGAGTGCCCCCCTGATTCTCCCGAACGCCGCATATGCCTCTCGCCCCCTCCTTGATCAAGCATCGGTGGTTACAGAGAAAACATCGAACCCTCTGATTCTCCATTTTTTCATACAAGTAAGCTTCTTTCATGTTCCGGATCAACCTCCGCAAAGCGATGTGTTCCCATGGTGACAACTCTTGCAACCGGGTGCCCTACTTCTCCCAGGCCCACCTTGAGCGGGTGCTGCTCGGTCCTTGCCCTGTATTTGATAGTGACGGCGAGACTCAGGAAAGAACCGAAAGGGCAGTGCGCAAAGTGCCAGTGATCAGAAGCAAGCCCGCAGAGTTTTCCCATTAATGCCCCTTGCACGTGACCGCAACACGATGTGACCGGCGCATTCCCAAAAACCGAACGGACATAGGACTTCAGGTCCCACAGGTTGTACAGGGTCGCATGGCTGAAGAGAGTCTTGCGAAAAAAGCTTCGGAACTTGTTGAGAAGGCAGTACCATGAAAGGCTGTTCATCACCCCGATGAGGACCTTCCTTTTCACCACCCTCCGCGCCTCTCTCAGGGCTTCCAAAGGATCATCCAGAAATTCCAGCGTGTTGATGAGAACTGCCAGGTCAAACTCATTGTCGTCAAATGGAAGGTCTTCCGCCACCCCCACCTTCAGAGTCGCTCGGTCACCGAGGCGCTTCTCAGCTCTCCGAATCATGTAAGGCGAAGCATCGACACCGTAAATATCCAGCCCAAGCTTTTGGAACGTGATAAGGTGATTCCCTTCGCCGCAACCAATGTCCAAGATTTTTTCTCCCGGCTGAGGGTCCAAAAGAAGGGGAACAGACCTTTCCACCAGTCTTTCCATGGCTCGACCCGGTGGAGAAAAATACCAGGTTTCATACAGTCTGGCAGCTCTGGCATCAAAGACAAGACTCATGGGGAAACCAAGGTGCTTAATGGTTCGATGTTCTCACGAATGAGGGAAGGGGTACGCCTTGCAAAAAAGCTTAAATGATCTCGGGAAAGTTGTCAACAAAGTATGGGCACCCCTCCATCATTGAACTTTAGAGTCAAATTTGCTAAGGTCGTGGTCATAAAACGGGTGAATAAGTCGATCCAGCTCTAGCCGCCCCGGGCACCTCCACATTGAGGAGGGGTTTATGAACGCAGAGGATGACGCATCACACGAAGAGAAGATGAGGTCTCATTTATGGTATGTCGCTTTCATCCTGATCGTGAGGCGTATATCGCCTGTCAGAAAATGCAGATAGGTTACTGCCAGGAGTGTTTGGAGAATTGTGAGGCGTGCACGGATCCTTGTGATTATTGCAAATTCCGCACTCAGTGCATCATTTGGGAACTGTGCAAGAAGAGTGACAAAAGGTATCGCCTGGAAACAGGAATGAAAGGCACGACCTGATCTGCGGTCCAAGGTACGAGCGCGCCTCACGGCTCAGACCGACCGCTTCGGCGCCTGGATTTTTCTTGGGCCGAGCACCCTGAGCCCTGAACGGTCTCTACGCAATACCCATGTTTCGTCTTTGATCAAGCGAGCAAAATCAATCCGGTCCCCGAACATTGGGCAGGATTTTGTATATCACGAACTCGGGTCACACGGGTCGAGCAAAATCATCGGAGCATTCGTGAGTAAGAGAGCATCTAAGTCCCGGCGGAAAATCAAGGGGATTCTATTCGATTTCGACGGCACGCTCACTTTCCCTGGAGCTCTGGATTTCCCAGCCATAAAACGGGAAATGAATTGCCCACCCGACTTCCCTATTCTGGAATTCATTGAAACCCAGCCAGAAGAGAAAAAGGCTTCTCTTTTGGAGATCCTGGAGCTGGAGGAGACCCAGGCAGCGGCACGATCTCGCCCCAACGCTGGGGTCGAGAATTGTCTCTCAGAGCTCAAACGGAGAGGAATCTCCCTGGGTATCCATACGAGGAATAGCTTGCAGGCTGTTCAACAGGCTCTGGGAAAAATCCATATAGCTCGGATGGAAGACTTCAAAGTCATTCTGACCAGGAATGATTGTCTCCCGAAGCCTCATCCTGACGGCGTCATCAAGGCCTCACTTTTAATGGGCATTCCCATCGCACAACTTATGGTGGTGGGCGACTTCCGATTTGATATCATAGCGGGCAAGGCCGCGGGAGCATGCACGGTATTGCTCACCAATAGGAAGAACTCTGGGATGGTGTCTGGAGACCCGAAGCCTGACTACATCATCAACCACATTGACGAAATTCTGAACCTCATCTAGTGTTTTTCAGGAATTCCCTCGCGGCCCTATGCCTCAGGGATGGAGTCGCAGCGCGATGATCAGTTCGTTGTGAGTAACAACTCCTGGCCTGGGAAGATAGTACTCCGGGTCGTCAGATTGTTTATTCTAAGGAAATCGGCAAGATTCATCTGGTATCTTTTCGCAATGAGAAAAGGACTATCTCCACCCTTGACCGTGTAACTCTTTGTTTTGTCGGAAGGACGACTCTCTTCAGAGCCCGGAGGGATCAAAAGGACCTGTCCCAGTTGAAGGATCGTGCTCTTGAGTCCGTTATAAGACTGGATGTCTTTTACAGTCGTGTTGTACCTGTTGGCGATTTCATACAAGGAATCTCCCTGCTTCACCTTGTATTTGACGGCCTTTTCCTGACCTGCCACCTGCTTTGCCGGTGCCACGCTCGCCTTGGAACGAGAGCTTGCCACCCTGGCCGGTATTCTCAACCTCATCCCGGTCTTCAAACGCCCATTCATCCTCAAATTGTTAAGAGCAATGATATCATCTGGATCCGCCCTGTATCTCGTGCTGATGCTCCTCAGTGATTCTCCTCTTCTTACTCTATGAATCCTGTAAGTAATGGCAGGGG
>JAHECH010000276.1 GCA_024641835.1 Deltaproteobacteria bacterium | reverse complement strand
GCGATGATGTTGCCGAAAGAATACCGCTGTTCTATTTTGCTGATCCTCTTCTGCAAGCTCAGGTTTTCCGCTTTGAGCCTCTCCCTCTCCTCTGCTTTTTTAAGAGTGAGAAGGACTTCGTCTCTCTTGAAAGGCTTCGAAATATAGTCATATGCACCAAGCTTCATGGCCTCCAAGGCGTTGTCGATGTTCCCATAAGCGGACATCATGATAAACGTCTGTTCAGGATACTTTTCCCGCGCTTTCTTCAGGAAGGTCATGCCATCCATTTTAGGCATTCTGAGGTCACAAAGGACGCAGTCAAATTCATTCTGGTCCATCTTTTCAAGTGCTTCCTCACCATGTAGTGCTGTTTCGATCATGTATCCTGCCTTGGTTAGCATGATCTGCAGCATATGGCGCATATTCATCTCATCATCTACGATGAGGACACGCTTCCCAGACATCATGCCTCTGATGAACCTCCCGGATCTTCACCGCTCGTAAGCGGAAGGGTGATAATGATGGTTGCCCCTTTCCCTGCAATGCTCTCAGCTCGGATCGTTCCCCCCAGGCCTTCCACAATTCGATAGCAGACTGAAAGGCCGAGGCCAGTTCCTTTTCCGGGTTCTTTCGTCGTATAGAAGGGATCAAAAATACGGGTCAATTCTTTTTCTGGGATACCTTTACCCGTATCAGAGAACCGAATTTGAATCGTGTTACCCATATTCTCGGTTATTGCGGTCAGTTTTCTCTCATCCTCCTCTCCCCCTGATCGTCTCTTTTCAGCAAGCGCATCGGCTGCATTCAGGATAATATTCAAGAAAACCTGTTGGAGCTGGCTTGAATCCGCAAGTACGACATCGTGCTTCGCCATGAGCTGGGTGCTTGTTTCAATGCTCTCCATGATGGGTTGGGGACTCAGCATGGCGAGGGTGCTCGTAATCATCTCATGAATATGTGTTTTCACTCGCTCTCCGCTCGAAGGTCTTGAGAAATCCAGGAGTTGCTTGATGATCTCTTTGACGCGTATGATTTCTGACTCGATGCGCTTTAGGAAGTCCTTCTTTTCCTCCTCTGGGATGTCATCGCTGTTGAGGAGATCCAAATAGCCCAGAATGATTCCTATGGGATTCCCGATCTCATGGGCGATGCCAGCGGAAAGACGGCCGACAGAGGCGAGCTTCTCCGACCTGACGATCTCGTCCTGCGCTTGCTGAAGGTCTTTGTTGGCTTTTTCCAGGGAGGAAATGTGCGCCTTGAGTTCTTTCTTATTTTCATCAAGGCGTTTCAGCATGATGCTGAGGGATCGGGAGAGGTCACCTATTTCATTTCCGGAGGCTTCTCCAAGAGAGAGAACCACGTCCCCCTCCTTGTACTCTTCTGTCATCTTGAGAAGCTTGTGGATCGGCTTGACCACGATTCTTGAAAGGAGAAGAATCCCGACCGTCACGAGGATGAGGCTATCTAATAGAATGTAGAGAAGCGTCCATATCTGAGAGGTTCTAAGGGTTTCATAGATTGGGATAAGAGAGCCCATGAGGGTTATTCCACCCACAGGCCGGCCGTCGGAGAATATGGGTCCAGAGATAGCGACATCGCTTTTCGCCATCCAGACGACACCCCACGTGGTTCCACTGAAACGGGTGGTCCAAAGCCCGCTTGTGGCCGCTGCCTTCGCAGCGAACACGCTAGGATCTTCCAAATCCACTGCCCACCGCGAGGCGAAGACCTTTTTGCCCTTTGCATCCAGAATGAGAAGATCCCCAAATCCTGACCCAGCGAGCAACACACTGACGCCTTTTCTGAATTGGGGGTCCGTCTCCAACTCGGCAAGGTTGCCGTCCCCGTGAGAAATGATATTTCGCAAATTCTGTTCCACCGCATAGATTACGAGCTGGCCAGCATCCACCTTTGCCTCAACCAGGTCCCTTTCAGCGAACTTAAGCATCACCACATTGATCAGGAGCATGGCGGCAACGATCAGAAATGTGAGCTGCGCCATAATGCCCGTCCTGAGGCTGTAAATAGAGATTTTCAAAGTAGGATTTCTTTACCCCCCTAGTCTGAATAAAAACCATTGCAGGTCATGGCTAAAAAACAGCCAGACCAGTGCACCCAATGCGAGAAAGGGGCCGAAGGGTATCCTTGTTCGCATTCCTTTCTTAGCAAGAAGTAGGGAACCTCCTCCGATCAGTATCCCGGCCAATGAAGAGATGAGGATGATCAGAGGAAGAGCTCTCCACCCCACCCATGCCCCGATCATGGCGAGCATCTTTACGTCGCCGCCTCCCATGCCTTGGCGTCCTCTCAGCTTCTCAAACAGAGTGGCTACGAGATAAAGGAATCCCCCTCCTCCGATGATGCCAACGAGCGATTCCGTCCAGTGGATTATGCCGAGCTTCAGGAGCGTTGCGGCAAAGCCGATAATCAAGGTCGGTATCGACAGGATATCAGGAATGATTTTATGGTGGAGATCTATAAAAGCAATTGCGACGAGGGCCGCTGAAAAAACAAAGAACAGGAAATACTCGGGACTCAGATGGAACCTCATGAACAAGGCTGCGCTCAGCAAGCCCGCAATAGCCTCCACAAGAGGGTAACGAATGGGGATAGAGCTCCTGCAATATCTGCATTTGCCTAGAAGGACGACATAACTGAGGAGAGGGATATTGTCATAGAAGCGGATCCTCTCGCCACACTGGGGGCAGCTGGAGGGGGGATTGATGATCGATTTCTTGAGGGGGATGCGGTAAATGCATACATTCAGGAAACTGCCGATTGCCAAACCGAAAAGCAATGCGAAAAGGAATCCCGCTGAATCCATGACCATATCAACTTTATCCTCGCTCGAGACCTTCTTCAGCCCGAAACCGATGACGCAGGCCGTCCGATGACTTAGATTTGCCCCTCCTCACCAGAGACTGTGTCCTGGCCTCTCTGGTCATGCTGAGCGTCCCCTGCGAACGCGGGAGAGGAGGCCCCTGAGGTTTGCGTCTAAGCTCAATCGCATACTATATTATCTACGAAGATGCTCCTCTTGTACAGCCCCGTTTTTTTTCCGGCATTCAGGGGCCTTCTTGGCGCGCACCTGAAGAGCCTCATCCATCGCATGCACATTCTTCTGGGGAGTCAAATCATACACGGAAGGTGGAAGCCTGGCGGGTATTCCAAGGCCTCGCTGATACGGCCGGCTTGACTGCCAATCAACCCTGATTCACCAGCAAGGCATCATCTGCGGCGTTGCCTTCCTGCCCGAGGCGGGCAGGCGTTCGCTCCTCCTTGCGGCGTATATCTCGATACGCCTCGGTCGTCGCTCCTCGGCGCCTTGCATCTGACGCCTTGCTGGTGACCGGGAATTGCTCGAAACCCGCATCCCACGAAGAGTCCGGGAATTAGGCGGTGGATTTGGGTCAAAAAGTTGGGTTGACAAAAGAGATTTCCGCGGGTAGAGTTCGACCCATGATCGTCTCTATCAATCCACAAAACCCGCAAAAGCGCCAGATAACCAGAGTCTGTGAGGTCTTGGAAAAGGGAGGGATTATCGCTTATCCTACGGACACTTTTTATGGGATAGGGTGCGACCTCATGAACAAGAAGGGAATACAGCTGATCTATAAGCTGAAGAATCGTCCTCTCAAACAACCTTTTTCCTTCGTCTGCGACGGCCTCAAGGAAATCAGCCTTTATGCACAGGTTTCCAATTATGCCTACAAAACGATGAAGCGATGCCTCCCCGGGCCTTACACTTTCATTTTGGAAGCGACCCAACTGGTCCCCAAGATCATGATGACGAAGAGGAGAACCGTGGGGATCCGAGTTCCGGACAATAAGATCTGCCTCACCATCGTCAGGTCGTTTGGCAGGCCCATTATCAGTACCAGCGCCGGTTTCGACGATCCCCAGGCGATTGAGGAAGCCTATGCGCCTCACCTCGATCTTGTGGTAGACGGGGGTGTGCTTTATCCGGAACCCTCCAGTATCATCTCGTTGATAGACGACGTTCCAGAGGTGATCCGCGAGGGGAAGGGAGATGTGAGCCTGTTTCGTTAGCCTGGCTAACTCAGTCGGGAAGGCCGTCCCACCGGTATTCAATCCGCGTATCAAGAATATTTCTGAAAGACCTGTAGAGCGCTTCCGAAGCATTCCGAAACACAAGGTCCCAGAGCTTCCCCCGGCTCTTTTTCGGATACACGAGGGCAACCTCCCCTTTGATGCCGGCCATTTGCTTTGCCAGCTCTACAGCATCCTGGAAATTTCCCAGCTGGTCAACGAGGCCGAGTTCTTTGGATTGAGATCCCGAAAGGATGCGACCATCCGCGATTTCTCTGACCCTCTCTACAGGGAGGTTCCTTCCCTGAGCTACGGCTTCCACGAATTGCTTCTGAATATCCGAGATCAAAGAGGAGAGGAGTTCCTTCTCCTTTTCCGAGAGCCTTCGATAAGGAGAGCCGATGTCCTTGAATTCACCACTTTTGAGAACTTCCATCCCCACACCGATCTTCTGGAGAAGGTCCTCGAGCTGAACAAACTCCATGATAACTCCAATGCTTCCGGTAAGGGTCCCTGGATTTGCAACAATCTTGTTCGCAGCACAAGCCACATAATATCCGCCCGAGGCTGCCACGCTTCCCATGGATGCGATCACGGTCTTGGTTGCCGCAGTCTTCCTCACTTCGCGGTAAATCTCCTGGGATGGTGCAACGCCGCCTCCAGGGGAGTTAACCCTTAAAATGATCGCTTTGATTGCTTTGTCCTTTCTGAATTCTACCAACTGAGTTACGATGGGTTCGGGATCCGTGATCGTACCGTCGATTGTGACCACTCCGATTCTTTCTCTCAGTGAAAAAAGGGGAGAGGAACCGGAGGTGCCGGAAAGGAGGGTTAAGACTGCACCCAGCAGGAGGGCAACGATCCCCAATATGACGAGAACAGCTAGAATGGAATGTTTCTTGCTCGGCATGTCTCTTGACGGCTCTTCAAATTAGCCTGATCCTCATTCTTTTCTGGCTTCTCCACCGTTCGTGATCCCGCCTGATTCTTTCGTTCTCTTCTCACCTGCTGAGCTCTCGCCTTCCAGACCTTGCATCTCCTTCTTCAGGATCTCACCTAGGTTTGAGGTAGCTCCATCACGGCTCTCCGTATAACTCTTATAGATCTCTCTCTCTTCGCTTTCCTCCAGCCGCTTGATGGAGAGGCCGATCTTCTTTTCAGCCCGAGAAACGTTGATCACTTTGGCCCGAATCACATCTTCCACATTGTACCTGCTCAGGGGATTGCTCCCTTTTTCCTTCGAAAGTTCCGACACATGAATGAGTCCCTCAATCCCTTCTTCCAGTTCCACAAAAACGCCAAAGTCAGTCACATTCGTCACCGTGCCGGTCACCCGGGTGCCTGGTTTGTACTTACGCGGCACTTCGTCCCAAGGATCTGGCGTGAGCTGTTTGATCCCCAGGGAGAACCTTTCATCCTCCTGGTCGATATTGAGTACCACTGCCTGAACCTCTTGGCCTTTCCTGTAGAGTTCGGAAGGATGCTTGATTCTCTTTGTCCAGGAGATGTCTGAGATATGCACGAGACCGTCGATGCCTTCATCGATTCCTACGAAGACGCCAAAATCGGTAATGTTTTTTATTCTACCTTCAATCGTAGTGCCCACGGGATACCGCTCCTCGATCACATCCCATGGATTTGTCTGGGTCTGCTTGAGGCCAAGGGAGATCCGCTTGTTCCCGGAATCGATATTCAAGACCATGGCCTCGACCATTTCACCCGCCTTTACGACCTGAGAAGGGTGCCTGATTTTCCTGGTCCACGACATCTCGGAAACATGAATGAGTCCCTCAATCCCCTCTTCCACCTCTACAAAAGCACCGTAGTCAGCGAGGCTCACGACCCTTCCCTTGACTCTTGATGCCACGGGATATTTCTGATCGGCGTTTGTCCACGGATCAGGCTTCAGCTGCTTGAGTCCCAGAGATACTCTTCCGGTCTCGTGATCGTAGTTGAGCACCATGACCGTAATGGCGTCCCCGACTTTATACAGTTCTGACGGGTGGCCCACGCGACCCCATGACATATCCGTGATGTGGAGCAATCCGTCAATCCCGCCAAGATCGATAAACAGGCCATATTCGGTGATATTCTTTACTGTACCCTGAATGACAACACCAATTTCCAACTGCTGGAGCGTTTTTTCTCGGAGGGCGGCCCGCTCGGCTTCGAGGATAGCTCTTCTGGAAAGGACAATGTTGGACCGTCTTTTGTTGTACTTTAGGATCT
>JAHECH010000275.1 GCA_024641835.1 Deltaproteobacteria bacterium | reverse complement strand
GATGAAAAAATACAACTATGACGCCCAATTGAGCACGGGAACTGTGGCGACCGGCGGGACCCTTGGGGTCGTCATGCCTCCCAGCGTGGTTCTCATCATTATCGGCTTACAAACAGGACAATCCATAACCCAACTCTTTATTGCCGGCATTTTGCCGGCTCTCCTCCTCGGGAGCCTATTTGTCACCACCATTTTGGTCCTTTGTCGCATCAGCCCCAGGCTCGGGCCGCCCGGACCAAAAACAAGTTTAAGAGAAAAAATGGACGCACTCCCCAGCGTCCTAGAGGCGATTGCCATCTTTGTTCTGGTTATCGGAGGACTCTATGCTGGCGTATTCACTCCCACGGAAGCGGGTGCCTTCGGTGTATTCGCCACCTTCATCGTCAGTCTCCTGAGGGGCAAGCTGACCCGGAAAGGGTTTATCGGTGCCGTGAAAGACACCCTATGGATATCCTGTATGTGCTTCTTCCTCGTCACAGGAGCAACCATTTTCGGCCGGTTCCTAGCCGTGACGCGCCTTCCTTTTGAGGTGGCGGATTTCGCAGCCGCCCTTCCCGTGTCCCGCTACACCATTCTGGGCGTCATACTCCTTATTTATCTCATTGGCGGCTGCGTGATGGACGCCCTGGGTTTCCTGGTCATCACGATTCCGATTTTTTTCCCTTTGGGAGTCGCCCTCGGCTTTGATCCCGTATGGTATTCCATCATTCTCACCATGGTGACAACCTTGGGGGCTATCACACCACCTGTGGGAGTCAATATCTATGTGGTCAAGGCTCTTGCGCCGGAGATAAACCTCGGTACGATTTTCAAGAGCGTCAGTTTTTTCGTGCTCGCTGGTGTTGTGGCCATGATCATTTTGACCATTTTCCCTCAAATCGCATTGGTCCTGCCCGGGATGTTGCACCCGTAGAATGAGGAAGGGAGGCGGCGAGCAAAATGGTGAATGATGCAAAGCGTAGGGGTCAAGGCGCAAGGGAGATAAAACCTTGTGCCTTGGCCGCTGGGAGCAAATGAATAGGGGCTTTGTGGGTGTGACCATTTGAAGTTCCCATGATGGTGTTGTCATCAATGAACCGAGGATGAGGTGAAATGGGCGATGGAAAAGAGATTCACGCCTGCTGCAAAGACAAAAGAAGAACTGAAAGCTCTTCAGTTGGAAGGGCTCAAGTGGACCGTGAAGCTTGCCTACAAGGGATCTCCTTTTTACAGGAAGAGACTGGATGAAGCGGGCATTAAGCCGAGCCACATTCGTTCTCTTAATGATCTCTCAAAGCTCCCTTTTACCACGGCAAAGGATCTTCAGGAGGGCTACCCTTTTCCCCTTCTCTCTGTTCCTTTTGAAAAGGTGGTCAGGATCCATGCATCCTCGGGTACCACGGGAAAACGAAAAGTTCTCTGCTACACCCAGAAGGACATTGATGAGTGGGCCCACTTCTTTGCCCGGTGTTATGAAATGGCTGAACTGAACCGTGAGGACAGGGTGCAGATCGCGGTGGGATACGGGGTCTGGACAGCCGGTGTCGGTTTTCAGCTGGGATGTGAGAGGTTCGGGGCCATGGCCATTCCAGTGGGCCCCGGGAATGTGGACATGCAGTGCCAGTTTCTCATAGATATGCAAACCACCGTCATGTGTTGCACCGCTTCGATGGGGCTTCTCATGGCAGAGGAGGTGCACCGCCGGGGAATCAGCGACCAGATCAATTTGAAGAAAATGATCTTCGGTTCGGAGCGGTCGAGCGATGCCATGAGAGCAAAAATCAAAGAAATGCTCGGCCTCGAACATTTATTCGACATCCCGGGCATGACCGAGCTTTACGGGCCGGGGACGGGATTGGATTGCGTTTATCACACGGGAATTCATTACTGGGCTGATTATTACATCCTCGAAATCCTGGATCCTGAGACCCTGAAACCAGTGCCCGCGGGAGAGACCGGGGAGATGGTGGTCACCACCCTGAGAAAAGAAGCTGCGCCCCTCATTCGATATCGAACCAGGGATCTCACGAGACTCATCTCTGGAAAATGCCCGTGCGGCTCCATCCTTCCACGGCATGACCGTCTCCTTGGCCGTTCGGACGATATGATCATCTTCAGGGCAGTGAACATCTATCCGGGACAGATCGATCATGTTCTGTCCGGCATCGAGGGAATCGGCAGCGAATATCAGATCATTCTGGATCGCAAAGAAGACGGCAAGGATTACATGACCGTCAAAGTGGAACGGGCCGAGGGGGTTGAAAAAGAGCGTGAACGGGAACTCAGCCGGAAAATAGGGGATGAGATAAAGAAACAGATTCTGGTGAGCGCCAACGTGGAAATGGTTGAATACGGCGCACTGCCCAGGTCTGAACGAAAAAGCAAAAGAGTGTTCGACAACCGCGAATTTTAAGAGGCTGCCCTTTATTCCGCGAATGCTTTGCGGTTGTATTGATAGGGAGGAAAATTCGAATCTCGAAATCCGAAACAAATCCAAAATCCCAATGTTCGAAAGGACCACATAGATCCTTCTTGAGGAATAGTGGGTTTGTTTCACCAATTTGAATTTTCGTCATTCGAGTTTGTTTCGAGTTTCGTGCTTCGAATTTCGGATTTGATCGCTTCGGTTATAACAAGAACCTGAGGACAAGTTCGGAGTGGCTATCGACTATTTGAGGTTTTTCCGAGAAGGAGAAGAAACGTGAACAAGTTCGAATACCTCATGCCTACGACAATTGACGAGGCGATCTCCCTTTGCGTCAGCCACGGGGAGAGGGCAAGGTACATTGCCGGAGGAACGGACGTGATGATCAAGATCAAAGAGGGCAAGATCGGCCCCCAGTACCTGGTCTCCCTCCGACGCGTTCAGGGGCTGGACCATATCACCTATAAGGATGGGGAACTGCGCATCGGCTCCTTGGTTACCCACCGGATGCTGGAACTCTCCCCCGTCATCAGGAAGGAGTTCCCCATTCTGATTGACGCGGTGACCAACATCGGCTCTGTCCAGATTCGGAATGTAGCGACCATTGGCGGAAACATCGTGAATGCCGTACCATCCGCGGACGGTGCCATCCCGTTGATCACCTTGGGCGCTCAGGTACGGCTGAGGGGTCCCAAAGGGGAGAGGTCCATGGATCTGGAACACCTTTTCATGGGACCAGGGATGACTCTGCTTGAACCCGGAGAGATCCTCCTGGAGTTCATCATCCCCAAGCTTCCGCCCCGCACGGGTGCAGCTTACTGCAAGCACACCCGGAGATCTGCTATGGAGCTCCCCCTGCTCGGTGTGGCTGTGCTTATCTCCCTGGAAGAGGACAAATTCACTTGCTCTGAAGCACGGATAGGGCTCGGGGTATTGGCTCCAACGCCGATGCGAGCAAGGAATGGGGAGACGATCCTGAAAGGCAGCAAGCTCACTGAGGATGTCTTGAAAGAGGCGGGAAAGGCTGCTGCTGAGGAGTGTAAAGCGAGGGATAGCATCCGGGGAGAAGCCTGGTATCGAAGAGAAATGGTTGAAGTGCTTGTGCCGAGGATGGCGCGCATTGCCATGGAAAGGGCGAGCTGAGGGGAGGTAAGAGATGGGAAAGCGGATCTCGTTTGTATTGAATGGAAACCGAATGGAGATGGAAATTGAACATCACTGGACGCTCCTCTTTCTTCTTAGGGATAAACTCGAGTTAACAGGGACCAAGTCAGGATGTGAAAGCGGTGAATGTGGGGCCTGCACGGTGATCATCAATGGAAAGGCCGTTAACGCTTGTCTCTTTCCGGCTATGGAACTGGACGGAGCGACACTGACAACCATTGAAGGACTGGCAAAGCCGAATGGTGAGCTCCATTCGCTGCAAATGGCCTTTATCGAATACGGAGGGGTTCAGTGCGGTTTCTGCACACCCGGCATGATTATGGCTGCCAAGGCTCTTCTGGATGAGAACCCCAATCCCACAGAGGATGAAATACGCCATGGTCTTGCGGGAAATATTTGCCGCTGCACAGGTTATGTTCAGATTATTGATGCGGTCAAGGCGGCAAGCCATGCTATCACCACCAAAGGCGAAGTGAGGCCAAGAAAAGTCCAATGAACCATCATGGAGGATACCGTGGAGACATTGGGTAGCGTAGGGAAAAGAATACCTAAGCGAGATGCTGTAGATAAGGTGACGGGGAGGGCGACTTATATTCAAGATCTGAAAGTGCCCGGAATGCTCTATGGCAAGATACTGAGAAGCAAATATCCTCATGCAAGAATCGTTCGTGTTGATACCTCCAAGGCAAGAAAGCTCATTGGCGTGAGGGCCGTCATCACAGCGGAAGATGTTCCACAGATTCGCTACGGGTTCATGAAAGACCAGCCTGTTCTTAAATCAGGCAAAGTTCGGTCCTATCGGGATGAAGTGGCGGCAGTAGCAGCGATTGATCCTGATATCGCCGAAGAGGCGATCAACCTCATTGAGGTGGAATACGAAGCACTGCCCGGCGTTTTCGATCCCATTGAGGCCATGAAAGAGGATGCCCCCCTCGTCCACGAAGAGAACAAGAGCAATATCCTCAAGCTCCCTTGGAAGCTCATGGCAGGAAATGTGGAGGAGGCAAGAAAGAATTCAGCCTTTGTGGCAGAGGATCAGTTCACCGTCACCTGGGTCACCCACTGCTGCCTCGGGACGGAGGGGATCATTGCAGACTTTGATCTCAGAAACAACCTGACCGTTTATCGAAACACGCAGATCCCCTCTCTAGCCCAGAGGGATTACCTGGATGCACTAAGACTTATGGGTCTCAAAGAGAGTAAGGCGAGGATCATCAAGCCCACCATTGGGGGAGGCTTCGGGAGCAAACTGGATACCTACGGCTTTGAGTATATCGCTATTCTTCTCGCTTTTGTGACACGGAAACCTGTCAAGATTGTCAAATCGCGAGAAGAGGAATTCAGGTACACCTCGACGAGACAGCCTGCTATCATCACCATCGCCCAGGGCTCTGACCGACAGGGAAAGCTTACCTTTCGGGACATCTCTATGGTCCTGGACAACGGCGCATATACGTCATGGGGTGCGACCACACCTTCGGTGATGATGATGCCAATTTCGTCCCTCTATAAGGTCCCCAGTGTGCGTTATGAGGCGAAGTGCGTATATACCAACAACACCTGGTCACAGGCCATGCGGGGCTATGGAAACCCTCAGGCCACCTTTGCCATCGAATCCAACATGGATCAGCTCGCGGAAAAGGCGGGCATTGACCCCTTGGAGTTCAGGCTGATTAACGCCAACGAGCCGAACGAAGTGACGCCCCAGCGCTTCCAAGTGACCACATGCGGGCTCAGAGAGTGTATTCAGGAAGTGGCCAAGAGACTGGATTGGGAGAACCGAAAAAAAGCGGGGAAAATGGAAGGAAGAGGCGTCGGCATGGCCTCCCTCATCCACGTCGGGGGTGGTGCACGGGTCTACAAATCCGACGGATGCGGCACCATCATCAAAGTGGATGATTTCGGGAAGGTGGATGTCTTTACGGGTGCCACGGACATGGGTCAGGGAGCGGACACGGTGATTGCCCAGATGGTGGCCGAGGAGATCGGAGTCCTTCCTGAGGACGTGAACATCCTCGACAGGGATACGGATGTCTGCCCATGGGATGTGGGGGCCCATGCGAGTCGAACCACTTTTGTGGGAGGCAATGCAGCCCTTGGCGCAGCAAAGAAAGTCAAAGAGATGATCCTGCAAATATCCGCAGGGTATGTGGACCGTTGGAAGGACAAAGACGGCACCAAACATGAGGTTAAGCTGGACAGTGACCCTAAGAACCTGATGATCAAGGATCGCATGGTCTATTCCGTCAAGGAACCGGAAAAGAAGATTGCCCTGGGTAAGATCTTGCGTGGAGCCCACTATGAGAAGTTCGGAACCATGATTATGGCAGAGTACTTCTATGATCCGGACAATGAGAACCTGGACAGGGAGTACAAAGGAAACCTCTCCAAGACCTATGCCTACGGTGCTCACGGCGTCGAAGTGGAGGTGGAGAAGAAGACGGGCAAGGTCAAGATCTTGAAATACATCGCCGTCCATGATGTGGGAAGGGCGATCAACCCCATGCTCCTGGAAGGACAGATTTATGGCGGGGCGGCCATGGGAGCGGGATATGCCCTGACAGAGCGCCTCATCCTGGAAAAAGGAGAGGTGCTGAATCCCAATTTCAGGGATTACAAGATCCTCACGGCCAAGGACGTCATTCCCGTAGAGCCGGTGATCGTGGAGACCATGGATCCAGATGGTCCCTACGGAGCAAAGGGCATAGGCGAGCC
>JAHECH010000274.1:2519-6292 GCA_024641835.1 Deltaproteobacteria bacterium | reverse complement strand
CTGAGAAATCAACGTAAATCACGACCCAATTGTTTTCCCCAACCTCGACTACAGATCAGTAAGCCGTATCACAACATTCCGAGGCGACTGATATACGTAGTTCGTGGCAATCTACCTCAGGTTTCAAATTTCATTATTTCTGTGGTGTATTGTTCTCTCATCACAGGCTCGGATGTGGCGTTCCTGGATTAGTCCTCATGACATTTCGGTCATTCCCGGCTGATGCCCGCAAGATCCACCGGGCGCAGCCGATAGCGAATCACATTGCCTTCGTGCAAGCCGCGAAACTCTTTTCCTATGTAATTGACCACCTCCTCGCGGTCCGCTTCAGGGATATCAGCCTCGGCGGCCATGGCCATGATGAGATCGGACCGGAACGCCTTCCATTCCAGCACGCTGCGGCGCACTGCCTTGCGAACGAAATCGCGATAGACCAGCGCGGCCTTCTCCGGGGTTTCGATCTCCGCCCGCAATGTCCTGTAATTTTCAGCCGAAGTCAGGTAGGCGTCGATATACACCTCCCGGAGCAGAGAAACATTGTTCAGCTCATAGATTCCGATAAGGCCGTCAATATAGGCGCTGTCGTCCATGGTGAGATACGACATAGGTGCGAGATCGGCTTTTAGCAAAGGGATGTTGGAGGCGATGCGCGAGGTTCTCTTGTTGATGTCGCCGAAAGCCTGCAGATAAGGAATATGAACGAGAAGAAAGAACGACTGTTCAAACGGATCATTAATGGCTGCTGCTTTTTCGATCAGTATATCGAATTCTTCCTCGATCGCGAACTGGTCGCCAAGCGGTCTGAAGCTTGAATGGGTAATACCAGCCGGCATGCGCCGCAGCCGCCCGGCCATAGCGGGATCGACCAGAAGGCCGTCTGCGAGCAAAGCGTGGATGTTGAACAGGTCCGGCCGGCTGATTGTGATGGCAGCAAGATGTTCCACGATGTACTGAATCGCTTCCTTATGGTTAAGGATCATCACCGCTTCTTTGCGATCCTTTCCGGAGGCCTCCTGCCCGAATCGGATCAGGCGCTCGGTTTCGAGAAGGTTGTACGTGTTCCCTTCCATGCGCGATGACGCCCAGGAGAGATCTATCAGGAGCCGTTCAAGAATGCGGCGCGCATAAGTTCCCGCAGGCAGCGGCAAGGCGGTAGGCGTGCCGGCTTCACGCAGGCGCTTCCGGTCAGCCTCGGCGAGGTAGAATGTCTTGTTCGGAATATAGCGGTCCAGGAATTCCCTTTTGTAGCTCGTCGGCCTGCGGCGGTTGTAAGGCGTCTGCAGATGGGCGCGGACCACGGCAGCACCCGCGAGGCTGTAGCCCGTGGCCGGGCCTTTCCCTGAAACTTCCAGTTTGCCTTCGTCCACGAGCCGCTTCAGAGCGCGCCAAACGGTAGTTTCGCTTGCATCGTGGGCGGCCTTGCGGCGGATATCCTCCCGGCGAGCACCGGGATGGGCCGCAATGTAATCAAGGATAGCTTGGTTAGAGAGAGTCATGAAACGATTGGTCAAAGCTGTGAAATGAATATGTGACTATAATATATAGCTAATTTTTGCTTGTCAAGATATCGTTTCATGCTTTTTGAAATGATAATTGTCACAGGCCGGTTGCAACGAAAGATGCCGGCATGAAACGGTTAACCATTTGGTATGATGTTTTTATTAGCTGTTTCATCCTTATCGTTTCATCAAGAATGAAACGATAGGTGTGGAGGCACGAGCAAAATGTGCGGAATCCCGATATGCGGAGGCGAAATTATACAGCTTGGAAGTTTACCTTGAGGAGCTGCCCTGGAGGTCCTGTCTCCTGATCCGCCTCAATATATCGCAATCCCTGATACAGACGCCCGGCAGCGACAGGCGCGACACCCGTCACATACAGCACTGCTATCGATTTTCTACACCCCGCCGGGCTTTCCATCCGATCCGGGTCCCTGTAAGAATGTCGGATGCCTTTTGAACCGTGATCTGTGGCAGGTACTTCAGATCTCAAATCCCATGATTTCTATGGTGTACTGTTCTTTCATCTCAGGTTTGGGTGTGGCTGTGATCTGTAGGTCGTATCCACATTTTTCGTGGGCCTTGAAACGTTGAGGTACCTGGGTGCTATCTGCATCTCTCCGAAAACTCCTTGAGTTGCAACCACAGAGCAGCTACCTGCAATTAGGGCCAAGCGTGGATCTGTCAGTCGTGTCGGAGTATTTTGAGTGCTCCGAATTCCTGTCGTATCTATATGCTATCTGAATTTCACGACAATTCATTACGTATTACTTAGCTAGATTGGCTAAAATTAACAGATTTTAACTTGACAGACAGCACGCCCTCGCTTATTCTCAAGCCATGGTGAAAGATGGACAATTGAGGTTCTCCGGCCACGAGTCCTTTGTATGTCGCTATGGATGGCTGCCAAAACTCTATGAGGCTATACGGAAGGAACATGGGCTTTTCAGTGATGAGGAAGGGGCGGTCGTCAAATTGGGCATTGGGAAAAATATGGTTCGCTCTATTCGCTTTTGGGGCGAGGCTTTTGGGCTGGCCACATACGGTTCCGGGCACACTTATCAACCCACCTTGCTAGCCGATACATTACTCGATCAAGATACAGGTTTAGATCCATACTTGGAGGACCATGCCAGTCTGTGGCTGCTACATTGGCAGTTGACAGTGTTGTCTGGCCTAGGTGCCTGGCATGTAGCCTTTCAAGACATCTACGACCGTGAAATCCTGAAAAGTAGGTTCATGGATCTCTTACGGTTACGCTCAAACCAGTTAAGAGGCAAACTTGCGGAAACAACATTAAAACAGCATTTCGCTATTTTCTTAGGTACTTATGTCACTCCCGACTTCGCTAACGCCCCCATTCTTGAAGATTCTCTCGGGTGTCCATTTCAGGAATTGGGCTTGGTGTGGTTGTCTCCTGATGGCGGCAAGGACGAAATATTGCAGTTCGATCATGGACCGAAACAAGGCCTTACTGGAGCCGTCTTCATATACACTTTGTTCGACTATTGGCAACGAAACTCACCTGAAAGCAAGACCCTTTCTTTGAGGACGATATGTCTGGGACGCATGAGCCCTGGAACGGTCTTCAAGTTAGATGAAAATTCAGTACTGGGTTATCTTGACCAGGTTGAGGAACTCACCCACGGGATGGTCAGTTTCATCGACACAGCGGACACCCGAGCAGTAAGAATGAGATCTGATGTTACTATCTCGCAGGTAAAAGAGTTCTGTTGGGCAAAGCATGAAAAAATACTCCGATGAAAAGCCCCCAATTTCTACCTATCTTCAGATTGCTCACAGATATGTCCGCTCAGTCAACATTGAAAGAGACCTCTCCGACCCCCACGCTTTAAAAGGGTACTTCCTTACGCCCATTGTTAAGCTCACCCTGGAGCGCCTTCTTGCTGGTTTGAGACTTGACTCCACACAAAAGGCTTGGCGGGTTACAGGGCCTTACGGTGCAGGAAAATCAGCTTTTGGACTATTCTTGGCGAGCCTTTTGTTCAGATCTAACGGTAGATTATCTCAAGGACGTGCAAAGCTATTGGAGATTTTTCCGGAACAATTAGCTGCATTGGACGACATTCCTCGCTATATGCCTCTACCTATTAATGGACGTCGTCTAAATTTTGCCGATGCTTTGGCAGATAGCCTGCACCGCACTCTTGGGAACAATTCAGCAAGGGGGAGGAATCCTCATGTTTTGAAGGAAATCGCCTTGTTCAAAGAAAGGAGGTTGGAGGGCAGAGCTCCAGACGACACCGTCATCCA
>JAHECH010000274.1:0-2509 GCA_024641835.1 Deltaproteobacteria bacterium | reverse complement strand
CAGTTACTTATTGATTTCGCCCGATATGTGCAACAGTCGAGATTGCCTTATGATGGTGTTATCCTTATCATTGACGAAATGGGGAAGTTCCTTGAGTACATAGCCTTGAACCCAGGTAAAGCTGACACGCTGGTTTTTCAGAATCTTGCTGAAGCCACTAGCGGAAGAACAGAGATGCCTTTGGCTGTAGTTGCCTTTCTTCATCACCACTTTGCTGACTATGCATTTGAATATGGCCCTAGAATTCAAGAAGAATGGGAAAAGGTAGCTGAAAGGTTTGAAGAGATTCCCTTTCAGGAGTCAATGCAGCAGTATGTTTTTTTGCTTGGAAACGCTATGCAATTTAAGGAACCCCGATCTAAGTCGTCGGGGATCACGAAAAGGGCTCAGGCTCTTTATCGGTATGCTGCACGCAAAAGAGGAATACTCCCTTTCAAGCGATTGTCAGAACTGGTGCAAATCGCCGCCAACCTTTATCCCATCCATCCAACCGTATTAGCTGCGCTCACACCTGCTATTCAGAGGTTCGGTCAGAACGAACGGTCACTATTCAGCTTCTTGGTTTCACATGAGCCCTTCGGCTTTCAGCAATTCATCGAATCACGCACTGCCCACCAAAACACGTGGTATCGTCTTCCGGATCTTTATGATTACGTCGCGGCAAATAGCAGTTTACGGATTAGAGATGGAGACCGCCGGAGACGCTGGGAATTGCTGGAAGACAATTTGCGCATGGCAGAACCTCTGACCGCAGTAGAGATTGAGGTTCTGAAGAGCGTGGGGCTTCTTAACGTACTTGAGCCAATACCTGGTCTTAAAACAGACTCTGAAACAGTCAGTTATGCTCTTCGAGACAAGGTCAGCGCCCCGGATGTCGGAAAAGCCTTAAGAAGTCTCATCGACAAAGGTTTTCTCTTCCGGCGCAAACTGACCAATGACCACTGCTTGTGGTCTCATAGCAGTGTGGACTTACAGGCCTTCTATGACCAAGCGCAACGCCGGGTTCCCCCACTAAATCGTTTAGACAGTTTCCTGCGGGAATTGCCAGCGACTCGCCCTTTGGTAGCTCATCGGCACTATTTAAGAACCGGGACTTTAAGGGCATTTGGGGTCCGAATAATATCCGATGTCAACCTGGAAGTCTTTGGGACTAACACGACGTCAGGCGAATATGATGGAGAAATCCTAGTACTTCTAGTTTACCCGGATCAGCATTTTTCCTCAGTTCAAGAGACTGTTCGAAAAAGTGAGACAGCCCAATCAGAAAGTCACTTATCATATTTGCGCGAAGTGACTCAAGCGGACTTGGCAGTGGCAAGGGAACTGGACCGATGGCAGTGGGTTTCGCTTACATGTGAAGATTTGCGAACAGACGATTTAGCGAGAAGAGAAGTCAATCGTCGATTAGACGAGCTGAAACGGGAATTGCTCCACCGGCTCGAAGATTTCCGACTTTCAGATTTTTTTGTTAGTGACACAAGGCGTAATTGGATTCACAGAGGAGAACATGTCGACATTCCAAATCGATTGATACTTAACCGCAAGCTTTCTGAAATCTGTGATCACATCTATCCATCGGCCCCTATAATCAAGAACTAGTTGATTAACCGTGAGAAGTTGTCGACGGCAGTGGCGAGCGCTCGGAATAATTTAATAAAACTCATTCTTGAGAATGAGGGAAAGGAGTATCTAGGCCTTGTCAAGGGAACGCCCCCGGAAAAAGCAATATACCTGTCGGTTTTTCATGCATCCGGATTGCATCGGAATGAGGCGGGTCGGTGGGCATTTCGACCCCCAACTGAAGATGATCCGTGTCGTTGGCGTCCCGTTTGGAACGGTCTACGAGCGTTATTGAAGCAATCCGGGAAAGTCACAATTAGCGAGGTGTTGAAGTTCCTTAATGAGCCACCCTATGGGCTTAGACAAGGGCCTGCTATTCTCCTTATCGCGATTTTTCTGCAGCACTACCGTGAAGAACTCTTTCTATTTGAAAAGGGAACTTTTCAGATCCGAGTGACAGAACATCACTTTATGCGCATGTTGAAAAACCTGGACAACTTCAGCCTTCACTATTCCCCAACGAGACGTGATAACCTTGATCTCATGAAGATGTATCTGAACGAAGTTGCGATATTGGAGGGAGCACAGGAAGGAGGCCCTGCGCTTCCTAATATTGCTGCTTCAATTTACAAATGGTTCATTCATTTGCCTGCGTACGCTATGAATACTGGCAGGATAAGCAATAGTGCAAAGCAAATCCGCCTAGCCCTTAAGAAAGCGACTGATCCGGTCGACATGCTGTATGATTTGTTGCCACGGACGTGTGGAATTGAGCAGGGATTTGCCTCTACGGATTTTGATGTAAAAGAGGCCAAAGCCTTCGTGGAACGGTTGAATGAATCTCTTAGTGAGCTTGGTTGTGCTTTTGAGCGTCTGCACGCCGAAGTCAATGAAATTCTGCTCAGTGCCTTCAGTGCGAGCGGGGGCGTCCAACAATTACGTGAACTGT
>JAHECH010000273.1 GCA_024641835.1 Deltaproteobacteria bacterium | reverse complement strand
CTCTGCTTAAAGCGTCATATGTGTCGTTCACCGAGGCCAGCGCTCCAGGTTCGTACCTGGTGATTTTCAGTTTCCCTTTGGTTGCCTTTTGCATCCATTCAATCATAGGTACATTCAGATGCGCGGCAGGCCATGAGGCAACCGGATATGTATCCTGAAATTTCCACTCGATTACTTTAGTCTCTGCAGCCTGACAAGGTATATTCAGAGAAAAAGCGATCATCAGCCAAACCACGGTGCAAATCAGAATACCAGCCTTCTTTTCCATTGCAAACCCCCTTCTTCGCTTAATGGTTTTTGTCTAGAAAATCCAACCCTCTCTCCCTCGATAACCCTCTCCAGTCTTGAGCCGACCGCCCTGCCACTTCAGAATCAATGACGTTTTCAAGTTAGATCATTTCCTCTATCGCTCGCCGTGACGCTTCTTGATTTCCACTCTATCAAGTTTTCCGCTGCCGATCTTGGGCAGCGATTCTACAAATTCAATGATCCTAGGTCGCTTGAACCCACTCAGTTTCCCTTTAACGTATTCCAAGATTTCCTGTTCATCCATATTCATGCCGGCTTTCGACGCAATAATCGCCTTTATAGTCTGCCCCCATTTTTCATCAGGAATTCCTATCACTGCAACATCAGCCACTTTTTGGTGACTTAGAATAACCCCCTCCACTTCACTTGGATAAACATTTTCGCCCCCGGTGATAATCATGTCGTCCTTCCGACCGAGGAAATATATGAATCCTTCCGAATCTCGCATCGCCAAATCCCCAGTATGAAGCCAACCGTCCCGAAAGGCTTTAGAACTCTCCTCCGGTCTTTTCCAGTAATTGTCAACGATAGAAGGGCCGCGGTGTAATATTTCGCCCTCGACCCCAACGTCCACCTCCTCATCATTAGCATCAACTATTTTCACGTCCGTAAGAGTCAAGGGCTTTCCTATACAGTTAGCTGGTTTTCCGAAACTATCCTGTGGCCGTATACTAGTCGTGCCATCCGAAGTCTCAGTTAGGCCATATGAATTCAGAATGGGTATACCCTTTTCCGAAAATGCTCTAGTAACCTTTTCTGGCACAGGCTCCCCTCCAGCGCCAATAAATCTTACGCTTCCAAGGTCATATTCCTTCCAATCCGGCAGGGCGATAACCATCTTCGCCATGGCGGGAATAAAGTAGGTATTTGTGACCCGCTCCTGACTTATAAGCCGCAAACTCTCTTTCGGATCAAACCGTCGTTGCAGCAGTACCTTTGCACCCACGATCAGATGCGGCAAAGTCCAAAGCATGTGTCCACCAATATGAAAAAGGGGTATGACTGTTAAGCTGTAATCATTCTTGGTAATGCCCACATCGATGATCCAGTTTATGGAATTAAAGAAAAGGTTCGAGTGCTTTAGAGCCATTCCTTTAGGTTTACCCGTTGACCCTGCGGTATAGAGCATTAATAGAGGATCCTCCGAATCTCCAGCGATAGAAGGTCCCTTGTCTGGATGTTCCGCAACGGCATCCTCCAAACGCTTCGCCCATTTCGCTTCCCCCTCCCCAAAATATAGCGCACGCAGATTCCTCCCCGATGAAAGGATTTCCTTTGCTGCGCCGGAAAATTCTGCATCGAATATGATTGTCTTTGGGCCAGCGTCATCAATTATTCGGAGCATTTCAAATGGGGACAGCCTATAATTAAGCGGGCACAGTATTGCACCAATACGGGCTGCAGCAGTCAAAATCTCTATATATTCAGCAGAATTGCCTGTTAGACAGCAGATCCTATCTCCTTTCCCGATCCCGCGGTCGTGAAGTGCATGCGCTATTTTGCATGAGATCGTGCAAAGCTCTTTATAAGAATAGCTCTTTAGAGTATTTCCTTCTACGATAGCAATGTCATCTGGATGGAGAAACGCTTTCTTTTCGAGAATGTAGGCGAAATTCTGGTGCAACATCTTTTCCTCCACTTTCCAAATCACCGACCTTTCGCTGAAGCCATCAATCGGAAAAAGATCACCTACTTACTAAGCTGAAGGTCTCTATCTGTTCGTCATTGGAAGCGACCACCTCCGTCAAGCACCCGAATACGCGCGGCAAACACGTTCGTTTGATTGCGTCTCTTCCCTGGACCCCATTATCGACACTAAGACTGACCTCAGTCTAAAGTTCCGCGTCTCCCATTGCGCTTGTGGCAAGCGATACAAATCTGGTCCTCTAAGTAAAAGAAGCTATCTCCAGTTTCTATTTTATCAGATAGGTTCAAAATAGAGTCTCCTCGACTCTGGATCAAAACTGCGAATTGAAACTTGGGTTCCTATACTGAGCTGCTCTGAGCTGCCCGAGATTATGCCAAAAATTTTGCATCCGTTATTTAGCTTTACAAGCGCGCTAACATAGGGACCAACATCCTTAAGGCTGTCTGGAGGAAAACGAACCGGCACGAAATCAACTATTTCCCCTTTGTCTGCTATACTTGCCTCCACAATCTTAGCGCTGTTGCATGCTGGACAAATTGCCCTGAAACTCGCTCCATGCCAATTGCAATCGTCACATCTGAAGCAACGCGGAAAGCGCTTTTCATTTCCTTCGACCATGACTTAACCTACTCCTCTCTACGCAGGATAGTGACTGTGACCACGGTACCTGTTCCACCAACGTTGACCGTAAGGCCAATCTCCGGATCTTTTGCGCGGTAGCCATCGAAATCCCCTCTTAGCTGCTGCGCAACTTCGCATAGTTGGTATGCGCCAGTAGCGCCAACGGGATGGCCTCTGGACTTTAGCCCTCCCGACAAGCTGACCGGTATGTCTCCATTGTAGTAGGTCCTTTCATCATCAGCAGCATAAATGCCCTCTCCTGGTCCAGCCAACCCTGAATCCTCAAGACAAATGACTTCGTGTATGTTGACGCAATCGTGTAATTCCGCCACATCAACATCCTTCGCCTGTATCCCGGCTTCCTTATATGCATCACTTGCTGCTTTTCTAATTGCCGGATTACTTGAAAGATCCGCGCAATCCGCAATGGCGAAGCGCCCGGACGCTTGACCGGATCCGGCAATCCATATCGGTTTCTTGCATTGCTTAGCGATTTTTTCGGAGGCCAAAACTAGGGCGGCGGCGCCGTCCGAAAAAGGACAGCAATCCATCACCTTTATTGGAGGTGCGACTACTGGGCTAGTCATAACATCTTCAATAGTCACTTCCTTCTGGAAATGCGCTTTCTTGTTTTTAGCACCATGGAAGTGATTCTTGATTGATATTTTGGCTAAGAGCCTCTGAAGCTCCGAGTCCTGTATATTGAACTTTCGCGCGTAAGACTTCGCTACGTAAGCCCAATAGGCCGCAAACGTGAGGCCGGCACTCCGTTCCGAAATTTCCATTGAAGTTGCCATCGCTTCCTGGACGGCACTGCCTGGTATAGAGCGGAGCCTCTCTGTTCCCCCCACTAACGCGATTTCATACGCACCGGCTAAAATACCCAAGTAAGCTTGTCTAAATGCAACGCTACTGCTGGCGCACGCAGTTTCGTATCGAATTGACGGGATATTTGTGTCAATGCCAATGGACGACAGTGCTAAAGGCGCCATATTTGTCTGGGCTTCTGTAAGTGCACTGTAAACATTACCTAAATGAAGCGCTTGAATCTGAGATGTTTCAATTTCAGCATCTCTTGCAGCCGCGATGGCTGCTTTCGCAAAAAGCTGCCAAGATGGAAGAGTACTGGTCCCGGATTTTTCCATCCCAGTGCCTATGATGGCCACTTTCCTACTCATTTAACACCTCCTTCAGGGCTTTCTAATCCATTTGTTACACCCAATCGCAACGGAAGCTTCTTAAACCGAGATTAGCAATGGATAGCTATAAAGCGCTAGCAACGCCGGGAGGAAATCGTCGAATCCATCCCTACTTCCAGTACCTGACCAGTAATAGAGCCTCCTGCCTGGGATAGCAAAAATTGGATCCCTTCGAGAACGTCAGATACCTCTCCTGCCCCTTCTGATGGGGCTTGCACAGCGGTTGCAGTCCTTGCATAACTCTGGTTTGCTATCCCTCCCAGAAAACCGGGTACAATACAATTTACAGTGACATTGATAGGCGCCAACTTCCTTGCCAAAGCTCTGGTGATAGAAATAACTCCTGATTTTATCATTTGGTACAAGAATGGGTCTACGAACTCATCCCACCGCCATGGAGCCGCGAATATGATCCTTTTAACCCCTCTTTTGGGAATCTCTTCGTCAAAAGAACACGCAATCTCAAACATTATTTTCAGATTCTCTTGGAGTGCTCTGCGGGCCGAGTCTTTCTTATCGCCATCAGGACCTGCAGTAAGATAGTCGCGGCATATGCCTAAGTCATAGAGGAGGAAGTCGAATGCTCCAAATTTCTCTTGAGTTACGGTAAGCAGGTCGCTGTGAGATACTCTTAAGACGTCGTCTCTTGAAGCTGATTGAACGTTACCTTTTCGAGGTTGCAATAGAAAAAGTTCTCCTATCTCGCTTTGATCAAGTCTGTACATGGCTGTCTCCAGCCCTTTGGACAAAAGGAAAGCCGCCGTTTCACTACCAATCACGCTTCCACTTCCTAGCATGAGGGCAAGTTTTGCCCCAATTAACCCAGATTTTTCAGAGTCAGTTTTCGCTAGGTTTTCATGATGAACTAAGCCATTGAAAACCAAATCCAGTATGCCTTTTTCCATCTCGATCTGGGTCACGTGCCCTCTGAGGTCCCACCGTTTTAGTACCCATGAATCAGCCATGATTTTTATAAGATTCGCTACTACCCTTTTGTCGACATAGCGGCAGGCACCTGTACCCTCACATTCCTGCAAGACGTCCTGAAACCTCTGGATATGTTCTCTTTCTCTCTCTAGAAACTTGTGTAGCATTTCCTTGGTTTGCCGTAGAATATGTGATTCTTGATAGATGATAAGGATCGCATCAGCCCATTCGTACATTACATTGAATTCGCTTCTGACCATTCGTCTGAGTTTTTCCACTGGGTCCGCCACATTTTCGATACTTTGAGAGAGACTTGCGTCTACCAGATCAACCATGAACTCATGCAACAAAAAGAAGATGTCTTCCTTGCTCCCAACATAGTCATATATGTTTCCGTGACTAATACCGGCTTCGTCTGCCAAATCTCTTAGAGTGGTTTTATGAAAACCTTTTCGACTGAAAAGCTTTATTGCTGCAAGAACAAGCTGTTTGCGGCGCTTTTCTACCAGTTCCTCATTTTTTACGGTGGTAGGTACAAATGGAGTGAGAAGGCCACGCATTTGATTCTCCGATTGACGAACTTCGGCTAACCGCAAAACCGTGTGGCTCTGTGACTGACTGGTCGTTTGTCGAACGGTTGTTCAGATAGATTGTTCAAGAAGTCATTTCTTGTCAAGCAAAAAGTGCTTTCCCTGTCAAAGAGGCAAGGGGATGAATTGAACACTAATTTTTCCGGACTGAACTCCTATCGAAGAGGAATAGAAATATCAACGTGGGAAATTTATCTAGAAATTGTATGAAGATCTCAGAATCGCTGCACGTGCGCTACTGATTACTTCACGAAGGCAAAACAATCCCCGCGGGTTTTAGGAACTCATTCTTTTGCGGCATTGTAACTATTTTATAACCGCCACGTTCAAAAAACGCTCCATATATTTCAACACGATCAAAACTGGTCTTTGGTCTGATTCACTAAGAAAAAAGGGAAGTACCCCCTATTTCAGATATCTTCCCAAGCTACTGGGAACGCCCTATCGAGAACTGAAAATTCCTGTGTCCACAGCCCGACTCTGAGTCTCGTCGAGGGGGAAGGATGATGAGGTAGGCGGCTATACTAGGGGGATAAAGACAGTGGGAAAAGTGTCGCCTCACTTTAACCTATTGATATTGTTATTGAGTCTCGGGTTCGAGTCTCTCCGCTCTTCCAATCTACACTCTCCTCAAATGAGAAAGGCAGGGGCAGGGATGAAACATCCTGCCTTTGCCATCTCTTTGAAAAAGCCTATCTAAGTTACTGATTTACTTCTATCAGTACGGGTTCAAGTCCCGCTTTCCGCACCACCACGGAATTCAAACGGTCGCAAGTCAGGTTCTGGCTTGGCCACCCTCTTTTTTGTACATGTCCATGTTCCGCCCGTATACCTTTTCGCCTGTTCACCAATGGAGGAAAGAGGACATCTTACTTCACTCCATCAGCGGAGTTGGGCATACTCCGGAACCACGTCAGCGGTAAACAGGGCCATGCCCTCATACGTTTTGTGATGCTTGAGCATGTTTTCAAGAACCGAGAAAGGCAGAGTCGCGATGT
>JAHECH010000272.1 GCA_024641835.1 Deltaproteobacteria bacterium | reverse complement strand
AGGTGATGCCATGAGCTTGTCTGCTACGTAAGCCAGAGCAATCCCCAGGATTACCCCGGCGATACCTACAGTAAAGGCCTCCATAGCCTCAAACTTCAAAATCTGTCCAAACGATGCACCCCGTACCCGCAGCAGCGCCTGTTCGAGGAGGCGGTGCTTCTTGCCGGAAGCCGCAACGGCAAGGGTGAGCAAAATTGCCAATATTGCTCCCGGCAGGCCAAGGAACAGGAAAAGCACCCGAGCATAAAGTGCATCCGCACGCACACCTGCAAGGCAAGCGGCAAGATTGTCGCCCACTATTCCTGTGCCGGAAATTCGTGCTTCTAGGTTATTGGCCAGGCGCGTGGTCTCAATATAGGCAGCATTCGGGTCGGCAGGCAAGTTATGCCCTATTCTTACATGATACTGGGTTTGGACCGTATCAGGGCGAACCCGGACCTGGGGATCAAATATGGTATGCCACTGACCATCCGGAATAAGCAGTACATTATCCGGAGGCGCTTGTGGGGCAGTACCGGGCGGTACGCCGACTGCCTGAAAGAGCGAATCAGCATTGGGCAGATCCACGACTCCAGCAACCTTTACTTGGACAGGAGGCAACCCTATTCTCTCCACGGTAACGGTGTCACCCTCTTTGACGTGCAGATTTGCCGCTGTTTGCTGTGCAACCAGTACGCCCTGTTCTGCTCCGGTCAGCTGACGTATTTCTGCGGGAAAAGAATCACGGTAGCGTGCACTGATCCCCAGAACCTTGCCCGGACCGGTCGTCTGGACTGTGCCCCCAGTGGTCGCTGTAAATCCGCCCACATCAGCGTAGCCCACCCGCTCCAAAGCCGTGTACGATGTGGTTTCTCCTATGGCAGATTTGAAGCTATTTTCATCGGCGCCGGCAGAAAGAAGGACCTGCCAGTCTACCGGCACATTGGAAATTGCGCGCCTGGTCATTACTGCAGAACTTGAAGCGATGAAAGTCCCAAGGGATGCCAACAAGGCAATCGTAAGCGCAACACCCGCTATTGTTTCAATCAGGCGTTCCGGCCGGTGGGTGTATATCCCTTTAAGCCATCGAGAGGTAAGAGTCATTGTATCACCTCCAGTCTGCCGTGCCGTAAATGCCAAATCGTGCGCATGCGCCTGGCTATTGCCGGATCGTGAGTTGCTACGATAAGGGCAGTATCGGAATCTTCCATGGAAGCAAGAAGTACATCGAACAGGCGCTGGCTGGTCGGGTGATCCAGCTCTCCTGTTGGTTCATCTGCGATGATAAGCTTTGGCCGGGATGATAAGGCCCGTGCCATAGCTACCCGCTGCGCCTGTCCGCCTGAAAGCTCTTCGGGCAATTTATCAGCGATTGATCCCAGCTCCAGATCCTTGAGTGCTTTGAGCGCGGCAGTGTGTGCTTCTGACGGTTTCGCATCGTCCAGCAAGAGCGGGAGTTCCACATTTTCTATTGCAGTCAGTGTTGCTAGAAGCGTTTCCATCTGAAAGACAAACCCTATCTTTTTCGGACGCAGCTCCCTTTTTGGCCCGAGCTCGGGCCATGAAATGCTTCCTGATGTCGGCGTGTCAATGCCGCCTATAAGATGCAGCAAGGTGGACTTCCCACTGCCCGAGGGGCCCACCACGGCGACACGGTCGCCGGGAACGACGGCACACGTAACAGATGCAAGTACCTTCACGGGGACTTTTCCCTGTAAATATGTACGCCCGGCATTATTCACGCTGACAAATATTCTAGGCATGGTCTACAATTCTCCCGTCAAATAGGTGCAGAGTGCGGTTTGCATACGCCGCCACTGCGTTGCTGTGTGTAACGACAAGGATGGCGCCGCCATTTTTTCGGTAAGCATCCAGAAGTTGCAGGATCTGTTTTTCGGTTTCTGCGTCAACCTCACCGGTCGGCTCATCCGCAAGCAGCACTTTCGGCTCAGCAGCCAGGGCAACAGCAAGTGCAGCACGCGCCGCTTCTCCGCCGGAAATATGCGCAGGCCGTGCATGTCGCCTGTGATTCAACCCGACCAGATCGATCAGCTCGTCCAGACGCAGATGATTAACCCTACCTGCCAGGAGCATTTGCAATCGGACATTATCTTCAACCGAGAGATGATCGAACAGGTTGCCTGATTGGAGCATGATGCCGATCTTGCGTGCACGCACTGCAGCGCGCTCCGCCTCCGGCCGCCGGGTAATACGTTCTCCGAGAACCGTCACATATCCACCGTCCGGTTCGTCAAGTCCGGAAAGACACGCCAAGAGTGTGGATTTACCGCTGCCGGAAGGCCCCTGTACTGCAACCATCTCCCCTGCTTCAACGTGGATACTTACGCCCCTCAGGGCGAGCGTCTCCTCTTCTCCAGCATGATAAAAGCGGTAAATATCAAATGCCTCAAGAACACTCATGTTACCTCCATCTAAAACTCTTTGATATTCGATCCCATTGGTCGACGTTATCAGCACCAAGAGGAGCCCACAATCGGAGTTCAGCCAGTTTACCATTCTTATAGTAGAAATAACTGCTATTCTCCAGGCGTACCTGTTTGTTCACCACGGGGTCCGGCTCAGAATTCGATTGATACACCATGAGCAGAGCAGGTCCGTTTGAAAGTCTCATGTTCTTAATACCTTTGATTCGAACAGCTCTTCCCGTCTTTTTTAGCAACTCTGCTTGGTTTTTGCGAATGCTCTCGACATTGGGTGGGCCGGCTGCATTTGTGACCGTGACCGAAAGCCCGTCTAGCTTGTCAGCGAAGATCACATTCGAGCCCCTTGTCGTCCGTGCCCAGCCCTCGGGGAATTCTATTTCATAGCCGCCCTGAGAAGAGGCATATTTTACAAAAACCTGGCTGTCTGGAATATCACCGGGTGAATTTTTCTCCGGGGCCACCGCTTTTTCAGCCGCTATAGCTTCGGTTTGTAACAGCACGGTGGCTAAAGATTTTTTTACAGAAGTCCCGCTGCTGGTGTCGTATCCCCAAAAACCCATCGCCAGAACCAAGCAGGCGCCCATAGCGAATGTCAATTTCAGTTTCATCATTTTAACAATCTCCTTTTGTATCACTTTAGCTTTTTCAAGTACCTGTGAGGATCATGATTCTCTTTCTCGAGTGACTGGCGGGAAGGCGCCGTCTTTTCACGATTTATCTGTGGGGGAAACCCCTGGCTCCGAGCGAATGCGAGGAGAACAGCGGGAGGGGGCAAAACTCCCCCGTAGATAAACCGTAGAAAAGACCAGCCTGGGAGCCTTGGAACGAGAAAAACGGAATCATGATCCTCATCATAGTTTCATACAGCTAAAATGCTACTTCCTTACATCTCAATCTTCATGGCCACGGTCGGTGTCTCCTCTCTCGTGGCCTTCCTTCTCCTTCTGGTCATTCTCTACTTTCAGGATCTTTCCGTCCCCGGCATCAACCTTTACATCAACGATTTGATGGTCCGTCTTTGCGATCTCTATCCCATAGACCAGGTAGCCATTCTCATTCTCCAACTCCGCCCTTAGCACCTTGCCCTGGACCTCTTTCAGTGCTGCATTGATGGCAGAATCCATCGAAACTTTAGCCATGCCGGCAAATCCTGCTTCTTCCTCGTTTTTTATCTGGATACTCCCTGCCGGACTTGCCTGCTGCGCGCTTACAGCTGTCCCTCCCAAGGCGATAAGGCCCGCCATAACCATTCCCGTGATAATGCTTGCCTTTTTCATGTCTGTCACCTCCTTTCACGTGTAGATTTGTAAGCTCGGTTTCGGCTTACGGTCTAGACTATAAGCATGGGAAGATTACAGGAAGATTAACGGGGCAAGAGATCTAGCATGAAAACCGGCGGGAACGTTATCCTGCATAAGTGCAACTGATGAGTAAAATAAACTCTCATCATTTGTTTCGTGTTGAAACATTTTTCCGCTTATCGGTCTTTATGGCCGCTCCTAACAAATACGCCATCAGTAAAAACAGGGCAACCTGAATTCCATTGAAGCGGAAAAAGGCGTAAAGATAGAGCCAAGCAGTAGATCCCAATCGGTCGAGCCACTCATAATCGGGCGAGGGCAGGTGTTGTACGATCACGTCAACGGTATTCCCTCTTACGCTCACTTTTAGGTAATGGAAAAAGTCATGTTCCGGATCTTTGCCGACCAACTCGGCCCCGGCGCCTCCGGTTATGGTATAAGGAATGCCTTGCCATTGCCCTGTATAGTATGCGTGTATATGAGATGCAAATATGTAACTGACTTTATTCTCCTTGAACAGCTCCAGCAGGGAACGGGCTTCCTTTTCCGGAAGGCAGCCGTCCTCATATCGCCCCCCGCTTGGATCAAATAGCGGGACATGCATGAAAACAAACCTATGGGTGTAAGCCCGGGCGTTTTTAAGCTCCCTTTCAAGCCATGCTCGCTGCCACTCATCGAGTCCTGTCTCGTTGGCGTCGTCCAGTACGATGAAATAGGCTCCCCCCACCTGAAAGGAGTAATAAAACGGACCGAACAGGTCATAGTACAACCCCCGGCCAGTCCCTAGTAATAGTTCATGATTGCCGATAGCGGTCAACAAAGGCAATTTGATATTCTCCTTCAGCTGATTGAAGAAATAACGATACTTTTCGATATCACCATCAAAAACAAGGTCCCCGATATCCAAGGCGAACTTGATATCGCGATCCTGATCTACTTTTCGGAGCAGCACCGGGAAGATCGAGTGACTGTTCTTGTTGTCGCCAAAAACTGCGAATGTAAAATCGCTGGGGTCCTGGATGCGTATCTTACGCAGGTTTTCGGCGATCCAGTTATGAGCCGACGCTGCTTCAAACCTGAACCATATTTCCACACCGGCCAATAAAAGGAGACACAAGAAAAAGAGGCTTAACTTGACCGGATGTCTTCTGCTTAGTGCTTTTAGCATCCTGAAAAGATTGAGAACCAGGCGAATACTCTCCATTTGTTCCGTTCCCCTTCTTAGTCGTAACTCGGGCAAATGCTGTCAAGCCGCATTTTTGGCATATTCGCAGTGAATTGATGGTAGATTTCTATAGATCGACCGAACGGCTTGGCCTTAGCCTGGCAGCTTGGTGGTCCCTTTCGGTGGCCAGGCGCCTGTAAATCGATTCGAATTGATTCAGGATCTCTTCGATGTCATGTTTTTCAATGACCGCCAGGCTCCCTGCCCTCATTCCATTTCGCCGTGAACTGTCGGAAAAGACCGCTGTGATGCAATCGGCGACGCCGGCCTGATCTCCGGGGTCAAAAAGACAACCGTTTATACCTGGCTGAACCAGTTCCGGAAGTGCCATGGCCCGCACCCCGATCACAGGTAAGCCGGAGGCCATAGCCTCCATCGTAACGATGCTTTGCAGTTCGGCTGTCCCCGCAATGATAAAGCAATCAGCCATGGCATAAAGACCGGGCAGATCCTCGTCCGGTACAAAGCCTGTAAACGTCACGCGCTCATTGAGACCCAATGTGCACACAAGCGTTCTAAGACGGTTTTCTTCGGCCCCTCTACCTGCGATGACACAATGCAAATCGACCGTATGGGCCACGCGAGAGAACCCGTGTAGGATAAGATCGATGTTTTTTTCCTTGTCAAGCCGTCCGACATACAGCAGGATGTTTTTGCCTTCTGGTATGTTAAATTTCCCCTTTAGGGTAGCACCGTTTGCCGAAGGAGAAAATCGGATTCGGTCGATGCCGCATGAGATGGGAAGCACCTCTTTTTGCAGACCGATTTGCTGAAGCAATCGCGCAGCCGTTTTGGTAGGCGTTGTTACGATATCCACCTTTTCGAAAACAGATCGAAATTGCTTCCAGCCCCACTGTCGCAGCAATTCTTTTGCAGCCTCAGGGAGAGGAAAGTAATGGGAAAGATTTTCGGGCATGAAGTGGTTTGTTCCAACGGTTGGTATAGACCTATCCCAGGCGGCTTTGAGAACTGCTCTGCAAATAAAAAAATGGCCCTGCACGTGGACCACATCAGGGGTCCAGGATTGTATCCGTTTGTCAATCACCTTTCTTAACAAAAATGGAGGAGAAACCCGAAAATCTTTATAGACCAGAACGGGGATCGACCGCATCCCCCACACCTCTACACCTTTCCGGTCATAAACCTCGTGCTGAAAGGTTCTTGAAGGCGCGATGACCAGAACGCGATGCCCGCGACGGTGCAGATAGTGGGCAAGGCGCTGAGCAAAGTAAGAAGCGCCGTTCACGTGAGGATAATAGGTGTCTGCTCCGATCAGTATTTTCATAACACGTTTAGCTCTTATTGAAGAAATTCTTGGAGATCATCTTCATCACAACATAAAGCACGACCAGCAAAGA
>JAHECH010000271.1 GCA_024641835.1 Deltaproteobacteria bacterium | reverse complement strand
AGCGTTTCCTTCGTTTCTCTATTTTGAAAGAGACCCCCGCGGCCCCTCAGGCGTTTCTAGTACCCCTGTGTCCAGTAACCCCACTTATGGGTAAAAGTCAGACCTGAGGAGGGGAGCAGGAATCGTGGCCCGAAGAGGATGGAATGATCGGATCATTCTTTTTCGATGGGGAATGTGAGCTTTGCCCCATACCAGCCGATGATGGTCACCAGGGGGAGCAAAGACAGCACAAGGGCAAAATAGATCGCGCTCCCCGTGTTCAATGAAGCGAGAATGTGGGGCACCTTCACTCGCCAGATGAAGACAATGACTTGAAGAGCAAGGAGGATTACGGAAATTCGTTGCTTGATGATCACGGCTTTCACCGGCCTGGCGAGATAGTTGAGCCACCAGGTATATAGGCCGGTCACGATAGCTACGGGCGTGAAAAGAATCCCGCCCCCGACACAGTGTAGGGCTGTGACTTCAAAAGCTTTGACTCCTGTGGCGAGGTAGAGAATGTTGAACATCGTGGCGGCAAATGCGAAAGCAATGGGAAAATGCACTGTCATGGGGTGTGGATGACGCCTGAGCATGGGGAATTTGGTGATGAGCCAAACAATGATCTTCGGTATCTTTCTCTCATCGATGGCTTCCCTCCTGAGGACTCCCACCTGAGGGTATCGCGCCAACACCTCCTCACCATGGGGCGCGGCCTGGAAATCCGTGGTCAGATCCTTCCCGGCATGGTGCCGCCTCATGTGAAGCCCACCTTTCCAAAGCTTACTGTTGCTTACATCGAATACCCTGCCCTGGTGGACAATGTAGGCGGGTTTCCCGTTCTCACCGCTAAACTGTGCCACCTCATCCGGAGTAAACTCTTTAATGGTCTTCAGCTCCACTTCTCAACTCTATAAAACCGATCTCACCCCAATCACTATCAGTAAAGCGAGGGGGTAGCAGCTCGCCCTGTTGAAAAGCGCGGCCGCATGACGACGCTCTTTGGTTTTGTGAAGCCTGTAAGCAGGAACCAGAAGAAAATAGACGCCTATGAGCAATGAGGCTGCCACCCAAGGGAGTTCGATCCTGTAAGGCGTTGCGTAGAAGAGCAAGAGGTTTGTGAGTGTCGCTATCAAGAGCGAACCAAGAATCAACACGCTCGACCTCTCCAGCCCGATCTGAACCGGAATCGTCTTGGCGCCGAGCCGCACATCTTCCTGCATATCGGCCCAGTCATTTGGAATATTCTGGCCTCCGATTTCCCAAAAGAAAATCCATAAAAAAAGGATGACCAAAAAGCTGGGAGAAGGTGAAGGAGCCACGGCAAATGCGGCAGCCATTCCGCCCGAAGTCTTCACAGCTCCGCTCACCAGAGTTCTGAAGTGGCTGACTTTCAGAAGCAAACAGTATATCCCTTCGAGGAGGCATCCCAGGATGAAGATCAGCGCACAAACGGGATTTAGGATATACGCTCCTCCAAATGCCAAAACAGCCCAGGCCATGACCCAGAGCAGCCCCTCTCTTAAACTCAACATGTTCTTCGCAATGGGATGCCGGATCAGAATGGCATCCAGGTCACTTTTCGAATCACCAAAACCGCCCAGCCCTAATTTTTCCTGATCCGCACGATGATCCACCACATCATTCAAAGCGTACACGGTTGTGTAACCCGCAAAAGCCGTTACCAGGCCTAGAATGATGGTTTTCATCGGTGGAAACGTGCCGAGCCATAAGATTGCTGCGAGCCCAGGGGTAGCCAGATCCAGCAGGCCGTGGGGCGTCCTGGAGAGGGCAAGAAAAAGTTTCAACTTCGACGAAGCGGGCAGGTATTTTGGGATATCGGACAAAATGAGCCCTTTCACGGAACAGTCATTGCGCGAGGACACCAATCCTTATATCTGAAGCCGCGGACCGGGTCAACGCCATACACCTGGTGCGGCGTCCTCGCACCTCACCCCCATAAGCGCTAACTTAACCGGCCGATGATACCTTTTCTTTCGTTCCAAGTCTCCCGGGCTGGTCTTCGTCCCCCTCCTTCACCGCCACACCAAGAATGCCGAATCTGCTCTCCTTATATCCCGGAAGGAGCTTGAGTCCCACATCACCCAGGGCAGCACGATACTCTCGCCCTTGAAAGCGGTTCTCCCTTGGGTGAACCAGCAGACGACGAAACAGGAAATTGGCATAGAGAGAAGGATAGATCTCCTCGAAGTAAAACCCCCCACCCCTCTTGAGAACTCGGGCAATCTCCCATATCCCTAATCTCCAGTCTTCCAGGTGATGGAGGATGCCGTAATTGAAAACCGCATCCATGCACCCGTCGGGATAGGGGAGATACTGGGCATCCGCAACGATATGGAGAACTCTCGCTATGCCCCCTGGTCGCTTTTTCCGAGCCGCCAAGCGTATCATGGCAGGATCAATGTCAGAGGCGTCCACCCTGGCAGGGTTGAAAGCCCTGATAATGAGGTCGATACCCGCTCCCCTGCCGCAGCCTATCTCAAGACACTGCGCCCCCGCCTCCATGTCGCGCACCTTCTTGAAAAAGAGGGTCTCCTGCCTCTGCACAAAGAGGCGAACAGGACTATTGACCCACAATCTTTCCGGCCAATTCACTTTCATGGTTTATCTAGCGTCGTGTGTCATAAAACAGGTTCATCCCGCAAATGAGCACCTCCTGTCCAGGAGCCTCTTCCATGGAAGAGTGTCGTAAAATGGCCATGACGAGTTTTCTTCGATTCCAAGGCTCCCGGCCTGGTCATTTCAAGGAGTTACGGACGGGTGAAGCCCGCCGGAGGCGGGCAAGCCTCCCCCCTCCACTGTTCTCCGCTTCCTTCGGAACCGGAGCCAGGGGGTCCCCCATTCCGTAACGCCATTGAAATGACGAAGGCTTCCCGCCAGTCACTCCGAAAACACGTCATGCCCCTTGACTCTGATGAGTAGCATGATGTTCAGATGACTCGTAATTATTTGTCGGATGAGTCATAAAACACGTTCATAACTCAACTCACCCAGCGCGTTCTCCTCCCTCTTTTCCGGGAAACCGTGGAGGTGGTGCATCGGGCTTAATCCCGTTGTATATGTTTGCAATCCCATAGGTGAGTTTTTTTACCTTCAGCTGAACAAAACCGCTCTCGCCAATCTCTTCGAGGAACTCCTCCTCTTTTGGAAAGGTGCGCACCGATTCAACGAGATGGGTATACGCGTAATCGGTCCTGGATAGCCAGTTTCCGAGGAGCGGCAAAACCCGGTCAAAGTACAGCCGGTACAATCCCTTCAGGATCGGATTGTCAGGATAGCCAAATTCCATGATCAGGAGTTGGCCCCCCGGTTTCAGGATTCGGTAGAACTCTGACAGAACCACTCTCCGCTCCTCGATGTTACGAATTCCGAAAGCCATGGTCACCGCATTGAAAGAGGCGTTTTTCAAAGGGAGGAAACGGGCATCTCCGATGGAAAGACGGATTCGTTCTTCCAGGTTCCTGGCTCTGACTTTTCTCCAACCGATGGACAGCATAGCTGGAGAAAAATCCATTCCAACGACCCTGATTCGAGGGTGATGCTTGCATATTTCAATAGCGACTTCTGCGGTGCCGGTCGCCATGTCAAGAATAAGATGGCGGTCGAGCACCCGGATGGATTTGGCGAGGACTCTTCTCCAGGAAAGGTCCTGTCCCATGGAGAGCACACTGTTTTGGAAATCATAGGAGAAAGCGATGCTCTCAAACATCCTCCTGACCTGGAAGTCCTTTAGCATGATAGATGGTTCTTTCTCCGATCTTCCCTACCTCGGTTCCGGGCCTATGCTTACCTGGACAAAACTCCCTGGCCTGATCCATTTTGCAAATGCATCCCGTACCTGATCCGCTGTGACCTCAAGGTATCGCTTGGCAGCTCTTGTCGGTTCATCCAGGGGTAAATCATGAAGGGATAGGGTAAGAAGCCTCTGGCCGATGCTTTCAGTGCTCGCTTCGGAAAGAGGAATTTCGCGGATCAGGAGTGTCTTCGCTTGCTGGAGTTCAGCAGGCGTCACAGGAGTGGTCTGCATTTTTCTCAGATTCTCCTCCAGCATGGTCCTCGCCTTGGAGACATTAGGTGGGTCGCAAGCAAAAGTGACTTCGAAGAGCCCACGCGTCTTCCCCACATTGAGCAGGGATTCTACGCTATACACCAGGCCCGCCACCTCCCTAAGATCATGATAGAGCCGTGTGGCATAAAAAGCTCCCGATAACACATGGTTTCCAACCTGCAGGAGATAATAGTCGGGGTTGGAGCGGTTCAGTGCCAGAGTCTGTGCCAGAACCACGAGGTCTTGTACCCGGCTTGCATCAGGGACAGAGGCGAACGAAGGTTTGTTCAGGGGCACCCGGGGAAGATCCGTCTCCGGCCTGGGACCATTTGCTTTCCACTCTCCGAAATACTTTTCCACCGAGCTTCTTGCTCTTTCCGGCGTGATGTTCCCTATAACGACGACCGTTGTCAAATCGGGCCTGAATACCTTCTGATAGTAGCTTCTCACGTCCTTGAGAGTGAGGGAACCTACGCTCTTGGGCGTGGGCTGGCGGAGCGCCGGGTCGTCTTTGGGGTAAAGGCCAGTGCGGAGCGCTCTCCTTGCCAGATGAGATGGGCTTTGCAACCTCCCCGCCACAAGGCCGGTTGTCTCTTTCTGTACAACCCGGAAAGCCTGCTCTGGAAGCGCCGGGTGAAAGAGATTTTCCGCAAGAAGTTGCATGCCGCGATCAAATTGGTCTTCGAGCACTTCCAGAGAAAAAGTCGTTCCAGCGGAGAGATTGGCCGCAATGTCATCCAGCGCCTTCTGAAAAGCAAGGCGATCCAGCGTGGTTGTGCCATAAGAGAAGAGATTATCCAAAACATCATCGACCCCTTCCTTTCCCCTGGGTACCTGAAGATCCGGGTTGTTCTTGATTTGTCCGTAAAGACAGATGGTCCGGCTGATGTTTGTCGGCTGAACGATCAAACGCAGGCCATTGGGAAGAACGCTCACTGTGGGATTGACGGTGGATCCTGGTAAAGCAGGCGGGAGTAAAGCCCTCTTGGCCCAGTCAGGCAAAGTGACAGGTTTTGTATCCTTCGGCGCAAAGGACTCTTTGCCCCGGAAGGTTCGGGAGGCAACCGCTTCCCCAGCCGGTTTGGGTATCAAAAGGCCTACCGTCGCCGTCTTGTTGTCGAGCCAGGTCCGTGCCACCCGGTTCACGTCGGCCGCAGTGACAGTTTGGATGGCCTCAATGTCATCGTTCGGGGAATGGCGGCCTTCAACGGCAAGCGCCAGAGACCATAGGGCGGCCAGACCTTCCACGGAATTCTTTTGGAACTCGAGATCTGCGACCTCCCGCCTTTTCGACGCCTCCACGAGATCCGGAGGAAAGCCCTTTTGGACGTAGTCTTCAATCCTCGTCTTTAACTCAGTAGCCATCATCTCCCCTTCGGACTTCCGGGGAAAGGCTGCCATCGCGTAACCGAGTCCGGCTTTGGGAAGAAAAGAAGTGCTGAATCCCGCCTCTAGCGCCTTTCCTTCAGGAACGAGGGCGTACAGGTTGCCTCGCTGACTGTCGAGGATATCCGCCAGCACCTGAGCCGCGGCATAGTCTGGGCTGTCAAACCCTGGCAGGCGGTAGGCCGCAACCGCTATCGTGTACGGCAGGTCTGTTTCGAGCCGGATATGATCCGCCTTCAGAGGCTTGAGATGGATTTCAGGCCGAGGGGGAACCGGCCGGAAAGGAATCGGCTCGAAGAGATGCCTGACTGCGCTGAGCACGCTTTCCGGATCCACGTCCCCCACGATAACAAGGATCGCATTGTTGGGGGCGTACCACTTGTTGTGGAAGTCTTTGAGCATCGCTCCTGTTGTAACTTCAAAGGAGGGGCGTGTCCCTAGAGCGTCATGGGCATAGGGCGTAGCCTCGAACAGGTTCGAGAGCAGCCGTTTATGGAAAAGATACATGGGATTGGAGTAATCCTGTGCAACCTCCTGCTCGATGGCACCCCGTTCCTCCTGCCAAAGTTCCTGGCTGTCAAGCACATCCTCCATCCGTACGGCCTCGACGTGGAGGGCCAGATCCAGGTCCTCTTTCGGCACGGTGAAGTAATACTGGGTTACTGTCTGTTGCGTGTCGGCATCGAAGCTCCCGCCCATGGCGGCACTCAACGTGGCGAACTGGGCAGCAGATAGGCCTGGACTGCCCCGGAACATCATATGCTCCTGCGCATGGGCCATCCCCGGGAATCCGTCAGGCGCCTCATTGGAACCCACGAGATAATTCACCACGGTGGTCACGACAGGGGCAAGGTCATTGCGAACAATGACGACCTGAAGTCCATTCTTC
>JAHECH010000270.1 GCA_024641835.1 Deltaproteobacteria bacterium | reverse complement strand
CCTGCCTGGGAACCCATCCCCGTCGAACCCGGTCCCCAGGTGATCCGCGTCGATCCGGGGCCGGCCTTTGGTACGGGCCAACACCCCACGACACGGATGTGTCTCGAATCCATGGAAAAGTTCCGCACGGATAAGCCCTGGACGATGCTTGACATCGGCACTGGCAGTGGCATCCTGGCTATATATGCCGCCAAACTGGGCGCCAGGAGGGTTCTTGCTCTGGATACCGATCTAGAGGCCTTACGCTGGGCCGAGAAGAGCATCGCCTTGAACGAGCCTCCGGTAACGATTGAACTCTCTTCGACGCCTGTCGAAACCACGGCCGAGTCCTTCGATGTTGTGACAGCCAATCTCACCCTGGACGTTATCTTGCAACTCATGCCTCATTTCCCTCGCCTTCTTGAGCCGCAAGGATGGCTGATCCTCTCGGGGCTTTTGAGAGAACAGGTTGAGAGGGTGACGGAGAAACTGGCCGGATATGGATTTCAGAGCATTCAGGTCTTCCATGAACAAGAGTGGGCGTGTATCATTGTCCTGAAGATGGGAATCCAAAACCCGTGAAACGTTTTTTTATCCAAGAGATAAAGCCCTCTGAGGGCCTGCTTTCGATCAAAGGAACAGAAGCAAAGCACATCGCCACCGTCCTTCGAATGAGCACTGGGGATCGGATCGTTCTCATGGATGGTACGGGAAAACGGTTTCAGGCCCTCATTGAATCTGTTCGCCACCATGAAGTTCTGGTGACCTTAGAGAGGGCCCTCCCTTCCCCTCCCGCATCACCTCTCAGGATAAGCCTATGCCAGGCCCTTCTCAAATCCTCCGCCATGGATTACCTGGTTCACAAGGCTTCAGAATTGGGAGTGGATCAGATTCTTCCTTTTCATTCCGATAGAACGCTGTTGAAACCGGGCGCGCATGCCTCTGCCAACAAACTCAGACGCTGGCGGGAGATTGCTCAGAGCGCAGCAAAGCAGTCCGACCGGATGAAGCCGGCTGAGATCGGTCCTCTCTTGACTTTCAGAGAATTGCTGGAACAGTGGACAAGGGAGGATGTGAAGAAATTCATCCTCTGGGAAGACGAAACCACCAGGGATCTGAAAAGCCTTCTCAGGTCACGCCCTCCAGCAAAACAGATTGTCGGCATTGTGGGTCCGGAGGGCGGCTTTTCCGCTCAAGAGATTGAAGCGGCCGGTGAAGCTGGCTTTATTTCAGCGTCCCTTGGGCACAGGGTTCTTAGAGCGGAAACAGCAGCGATCACTTTGGTTGCCCTTCTTCAGTACGAATGGGGTGATCTCAGCATAGCCGCTACCTAGTGTGGCGTCCCAGAAGCCCCTTTACCAATAATGCTGCGACCCCGCCCCGCCGGGAGGCGGTCTTCCAGGCCGCAATATCGCTACACCGGCTCTCCGAGGGGCCACGGAGGTCTCTTTCAAAATAGAGAAACGAAGAAGTCGCTGCCCGGTGGTCAGCTTTAGGTGATGGGTGAGGCCCGCAGGCGCGGGTGAGGCGGGCGGAGGGCTTCCCGGGAATAGCCATGCAAGGCGAAACATGGAAATGACTGATGCAGCCGCGCCGCCCGCCTTCGCTGCTCCCCTCTTGCGGCGTCTTTCGTGGTCTCTCTTCGTTTCCTCATTTTGAAAGAGACCTCCGTGACCCCGATATTTATAGCCAGGCAGCCCCACAGGCGGTACACGATGCACGGTTGAATATCGTATCGCATCGATTGCTTTTCCTTGCGCCGTGCGCCGTGAGCCGTTCCTGTGCGTTCCAACATCATTTTGGTTCTTGATTGCGTCGCAAAAGACTGCTAAGGAGAAGGGGCATGTTCATGGAAAGGCCGAGGAAGGCAAAAAAATGAATTCCCACCTGCTCCAGAATCTTAAGTCCCTATTCAATCCGAGGACAGTGGCAGTGATCGGGGCCTCTGAAAACCCCGATAAGCTGGGTTCTCATGTGATGAAAAGCCTCAAGTTAGGCAACTTCGGAGGGACTATTCTTCCCATAAACCCCGGCTCCGAGAGCATTATGGGCCTTAAAGCCGCTCCTTCCATATTGGACTACCCGTCCCCGGTAGAACTGGCCATCATCGTCCTCCCTGCCAAATTTGTGCCCGGTATATTCGAAGAATGTATCAAGAAAAACGTGAAAGGCATTGTTCTTATCACAGCCGGTTTCAAGGAAATAGATGATCCCGCTGGAGCACAACTTCAAAAAAGCCTGGCGAGGCTCGCCAATAGCGCCAACATCCCTGTCATTGGGCCCAACACTTTCGGCATGATCAACCTCCATCACCATCTCAACGCTTCCTTCACTCCTGAGTTCTCCTGGCTCCAGAAAGGAGGTATTTCTCTCATCAGCCAGAGTGGCGGTATGTCACATCTGGTGGCCTTCATGGCCATGAGACAGGTTGCGGGCATGAGCAAGATCATTGGCCTCGGCAACCGGCTCAATGTGGACTTTGCTGAGATGGTGGCCTATCTCATGGATGATCCAGAGACCCATGTGATCGCCCTCTATATCGAGGGACTGGATGATCCACGCCGGCTTATCGAGGTGGCGGGGGAAAGGAGAGGCATGAAGCCGATCGTCGCTTACAAGACGGGACGAGCCATGACCGGAGACAGGGCCTCTCTCTCGCATACGGGCTCGATGGCCGGAAACCATGACATCTATAAGGGGGCTATGAAACAGGCGGGAATAGCCTATGCAGATAGCGCGGAATCTTTGCTTGACTTGGCTCGTGCCCTTGCCATGTGCCCCTTGCCAGGGGGTAACAGGGTAGCCATTCTTTCAGGCCAGGCCGGGCCGGGCATGTCCGCTTGTGACGTCTGCGAATCTGAAGGTATGAAGATCGCCACCTTCGGCCCTACGACGCAAGGGATAATTAATGATCTCTTGCCGCCCCTTGCCCTCAGAACCAATCCAGTTGACATGGGGCCTGCATGGTACAACTCTTCGGCTATCGCAGGAATCGTAAAAGCCGTCATGGAGGATGAATTCGTGGATGGGATTCTCCTTCTCATGATGTTCGCCTCTGCGAATAGAGAGGCTGTGTCCGGAATATCGGACTTCCTGATCCAGTGTCAGCAGAAGAAACCCGTTGTGGCATGCCTCGAGGCTCCCCCGGGCATCTGGGATGACCAGGTGCTTGAACTGGAGAAGAGAGGCGCCCTTATCAATGTCCGCACGCCTGAGAGGGCCGCAAGGGCTATGGCGGGTCTCTGGAAATACAAAACCACGATCGAAGAGGTATAAACTGTGGATCAAAAACGTGAGCTCATTGATAAGGCCTTGAGAGAAGGTCGAACGACTCTTTCCGAATATGAATCAAAGAAGTTCCTCAACGCTTACGGAATACCCGTGACAAGAGAAATATTGGTTCGTGAGCATAGGGAATTCATGAATGCTGTCAGCGAGATCGGTTATCCTCTTGTGATTAAGGGCTGTTCATCGACGCTGGCCCATAAAACAGAGAAGGGTCTTGTCCGGGTCGATATTCGTAATGACCGAGAGGCCAACGCCGCCTTTGAAGACCTCGTGGCCCGTATGAACGACTCTGAGAAAGCCATACTGGTCCAGGAGATGATCAAAGGAAGCAGAGAACTGGTGGTCGGTATGACCAGGGATGATCAGTTTGGACCCTGTGTCATGTTTGGACTTGGAGGAATCTTCACTGAGGTCCTGAGGGATATCTCTTTCAGAGTGGCGCCCATCGAAAAAAGAGATGCCATGGAAATGACGAGAGAAATCAAGGCACATAAGATTCTGGATGGAATCCGGGGCATGCCCCCAGCAGATATGGACAAGCTCTGCGATATCCTCATCACCGTGGGCCATATCGGAATGCAGAACGAATCCATCAAAGAAATAGACATCAATCCTCTGATTCTTTCAGGAAGTGCGCCTATTGCCGTGGATGCTTTGGTGGTTCTGAATCCGCCCCGGGAATGAGTTTCCGGCTCATCGGCTCGCCCTCCTGTAAAATGGCCTGGCATTTTTCCATTTCTGGCAGCATCATCACCATTCCCGCTGTGAACCAGAAGGGTTCCATGATCCTCACGATAATGAATGTATTCGCGCCCGTCGCATGAAAGAGCAACCCTATGAATCCTGCCATAAACCCTGCGGCCAAGCCTTGGTGCAAGGGGTCCTGAGCATTTCGGAGGACTCGACGGCTTTCCTTGATGATGGCGTACATAAGGAGAATAAAGAAAAAGAGCCCGAGAAATCCTGTTTCAGTGATTGCCCTAATATATTGGGCATCCACGAACTGATAGCCGGTCACGCCATATCCCAGGATAGGGTGCTCGATCCAGTCGCTCGCTGCCTCCTTCCAGCTCATGAGGCGCGCAGAGGAGGACGTATCCAGCTTGACTCCATAAACCTCCACTACATCTTTCCTGTTTAGTCCCTGGGTAAACGTGTAGGCTATCCTCTGTTTGGCGGGCCGGGGCGCAATGTAAGGCAGGCTGAGCCCGAGGAGCAAAACCAGGGGAATGACCCAATGCTTTTTTTTCGACAGCCAGACAAAGCTCACGATGGCCGGGATAGCCGCAATGTAAGAGCTCCTCGATTGTGTGTAAAAGAGGGGTATTGCAAAAAGTACGATGAGAAAACCATACATCAGCTTGTTACGAAGAGAGGTCGTGTTCTGTAGAAGTCCGATAGCAATACATATCATAAAGACCAAGTAGCCGCCGAATGTGTTCGGCTCTCCCTTCGGCCCTTCAAAGGGAGCAGAAATTCTCTCCCCGCTTGGGATCATCGAGATACCGATAATAGAAGTGACGGCACACGTAATAAGCAAGGCTGCGAGATAGTTTCGCACCTGGTTCTTGTCCTTAAGATGATTGACCACCATAAAGTAAACGATCATGTACTCAAAATACTTCAAGACATAAAAGAAGCCTGTCTTTAGGTCTACCCTTCCGAATATGCTCCCCGTGAGTGTCGAGATCATGCAGACGGCAAGGTAGTATGCGATGGGCTTATTCAGAGGGGTCCTTAGAAATAGACCCAATTCTTTATTGATAGCCATTCTCGCCAGCCAGCTGAACCCGATGACGACGAGCACGAAGTCATCCACCCGGAGGGTTATCCCGCGGCCGAGAGCCGCCGCCCCTTCCGTCGTACCGATGATGACCTCAGGGCTCAGGAGCATGGAGAAAATGAGGATATAAAGAGCAATCTGGGTGCTCGTAAAACTGACCACAAAGACAGCGAAACCGGCGGCAAAAGCGATCACTCTCCTGGGTGTGAGATTCGGGATCAGAATGGCAAAGACAACCAGGATCGAAAGGAGCAGAAGGAGTGGAGCGATGAGTTCCAGGGAGGTCTGGCCCCGACTGCTACCTAAGCCGTCCTTGTCCGAAGCATAATTCAAACGGACTCCCTCCTAAGAAGCGAGCTAGTCTGGCGTCCCAGAATTTCCTTCACAAATACCACCAGAGGATTATGTCAGGGTGTTTCCGTGGCACGACCCTAGCGTCGCACGATCTGGCTATCGATACCATTGGTCTTGAGCTCTCGTTGCAGTCGCTCTGCTCCCGCCTCAGTGATGAACGCCCCCACAAAGAGCCGGGATTTCCCGTCAGGCGCTTTGATCACATAGGGCATGTGCCCCATCTCCAAAAGTTTTTTCCTCTCCCTTTCGAGTTCGTTGTTCTCGGCATATACGCCAATGAGATTTGTGTATTCGGTCTTCTTGACTTCAGCCTCATTCAAGGCATGTTCCACGGCGAATCTTTCCGCATCCTCGGCCCTTTTGAAATGACCGAGATAGATCCTAAACCAGATGCCCTTTTGATTCAGGTCTACTTTCGCCCAGTAAGGAGAAAGGCCTTTCCTGGAATAGTTCGCAATGGCTCCTTTCGCCTGATCGCGGGTCGCCGAAGATCCTAAGTAGAGTGAATAAGGAAACGAGGCTGTTTTCGGCGGAAGTGTTTTTGGCTCAGGAGGCATTTTCTTCTCTTGGGAAGCGGGATGCATGCTGGTCTCGGGCGGAAAATCTGCAGCTCTCGCTTCAGTGGGTGTTTTCCCACTGCTGAGGTTCACCTCCCTATTGGAGGGCTTTGCCTGAGGCGGTGTCACCGACACTGCGAAGTGGGGCGGCGCTTGAGAAACCTTCGCCTCCACTTTCACCTGCTGTGTCTTCTCCCCCTCCTTTACATTCTTAGCAGGAGGCGGCTTGGGCGAAGCTGTTGCACTCGCCTTGTGTTCCGCCTTTGGAACACTCTTTCTGACGGCGGGAATCGAAGTATCTCTCCTCTCAGGCTTTCCGAGACCAATCCAGTCACGAGGATTGATGATGCCGGCCTGCCAAACGATTCCCCCCCCCAGCAGTG
>JAHECH010000269.1 GCA_024641835.1 Deltaproteobacteria bacterium | reverse complement strand
GGCGGCCCTGCCGGCATGTCGGCGGCATTGGCTGCTGCTGAACAGGGTCTCCGGGTTATTCTTCTGGAATCTCGTCCATGGCTGGGGGGTTTCTTTGATTATCGTGCTGCACAATACACCCCGGACGTCCCCTTGCACCAGCGGGCGCAAGCGCTTTCCAGACAGGTTGAAGAGACTCGCAATATTCGGGTTTTTGCCTATACGACTATAATAGGTGTTTATAGTAATAATCTTGTCACTGCGTTTCAAGTCGGTCGGGAAGGGGATGCCTTCGGGGAGCGCTATGTCGAAATCCGAGCGGAAAGCCTTGTGGTTGCCACAGGATGCATCGAGCGACCGCTGATTTTTGAAAACAACGAGCGTCCGGGTGTCATGCAGATTGGCTGTGCGCACCGGTTAAGCCGAACCTACGGACTGCTGCCTGGCGAGCGTGCCGTTTTCAGCATCGGTCATGATCTCGGTCTAGAGGCGGCCATAGATCTTTCAGATTTGGGACTTTCGGTTCTTGCTGTAGCCGACTCTCGACAGGATGGTCAGGATCCTCGGTTATTGGAAGGCCTTGGAGAAAGAAGAATTCCCTTCCTGCGGGGTTGGGTTTCATCTGCAGCGGACGGGGAAAAAACCCTGAAGAAAGTGACATTAAGCACAACAGAAGGAACGGGACATCGAGAGTTTGACTGTGACGTGCTAGTGGCTTCCGCGGGGTTGACACCTGTTTCCGGTCCCCTTTCGCTGGCCCAAGCCAAGATGGGCTTTGATGTCCATACCGGCTTCTATCTGCCAAAACAGTTGCCGCCAAAAGTCCATGCAGCCGGGCGTATGTTAGGCTTTCAGGACTCTTTTTCCATTGAGGGCTCGGGTCGATTGGCTGGACTGTCCGCAGCAGCGGATTGTGGTGCGCTAGTCGAAACGCTTTTGAAAGGTTTACAGGACAAACTGGAGGAACTGCCGGGTCCAGTGAGAGGGTCCAAATTGGTGATGGCCCCAGGGAAAGGGAACAAGCGTTTTATCTGTTTTGACGAGGATACCACCATCAAAAACATCTACCAGGGGTGCGACATGGGGTTTGATGCAGTAGAGCTCTCAAAGCGTTTTACTGCCGCCGGCACAGGTCCAGGTCAGGGGGGCATTCCCGGGCACAACCTGCCGCTGGTCATTTCGCAATATCATGGCGAATCCTCCGGGCCAGCCCTTCCTTCTACGGTCCGTGCACCGCTGATTCCCACGCTTCTGGCAACATACGCCGGAACCAACCATGATATGTACAAACGGTCACCGCTGCACGAAACCCAGGAAGAGGCGGGTGCTCTTTTCCGGCGGATTGGCGTGTGGAAGCGAGCCCGGTATTTTTCGAAGGATTTTATTTGTCGCGCAGAAATCGAAAATGTGCGCTACAATGTAGGCCTGATCGATGTGTCGACTCTGGGCAAGTTTCGTCTTTTCGGACCGGACGCCGTAAAGGCGCTTCAACGGGTTTATGTGGGAAATATGTCCAAAATCTCAGAGGGAAAAATCAAATACTCGGCCATGTGTAACGATGACGGGAATCTCATCGATGATGGCGTGATTGCCAAGCGTGGAGATACCGATTACTATTTCACGGCTTCTACAGCCAGGGCAGGTGCCACCGTAGAATGGTTCCGTTATCACACCCGGTACGATGGGTGGGAGTATCATTTGGTCAATCTCACGGACGCGTTCGGTGCCATTAATCTGGCAGGCCCCAACGCCCGGTCGGTGCTCCAGAAACTCACCGACGCAGATGTGTCAAATGAAGCGTTTCCCTTCATGGGCTACCGTGAATTCACCATCGCCGAAACAATACCGGTGAGGGTGATGCGACTTGGATTCGTGGGAGAATTGTCCTTCGAAATCCACATGCCCGCCTCGTTGACGCAGATGGTTTGGGACCTATTGATGGAGGCCGGCGAAGCGTTCGGTATTCGCGCTTTTGGGCTGGAGGCTCAGAGTGCGCTTCGAATGGAAAAGGGCCACGTGATCATTGGACAAGAATCCGAGATCCGTACCACATTGCACGACCTTGGGTTAGGGTTTTTGTGGTTTCGGGAGAAGCCCGAGGCAAAGACGGTTGGAGCCGTTGCGTTGAAACAAACCGAGCATCAGGAGGGGCGTCTTAAACTTGTAGGGATTCAGATGGAAGACGCCTCCAGGTGCCCTGAAGACGGCTCCCTCATTGTAGACAGGGAAATTCGAGGTTTCGTCTGCACCGCACGAAAGAGCGTCACATTGAAAGAATCAGTGGGGTTGGCGCTTGTGGAGTCCCAGCTAGCCAAGCAGGGAACCCGACTGGAGCTTTTTGAAGACGGCAGTGTTGACGCGCGCCTCTATGCGACAGTGGTGCCAACACCCTTCTATGATCCTGAAGGAAAACGGTTAAGGATGTGAGGTGGGAACAATGACCCAGTTGCTTCGACGCTCTCCCGTGTCATTCAAAATCGCACCTGTGCGCAGGGAATTGCGGGATGGATGGAACGTCATCCTTGAATATGAGGGGGAGGGAAAAGGACCGTATTTGGTCGATTTGAGCCACAGTGGCAAATGGGATGTGCAAGATACCAATCTATCACAATTTCGACCCTGGAGTCTGACCATACCCCAAACTCCGGGACAGTGTGTGTTTCAAAGCGGTATTCTTATCAACCGGATGAATCGAACCCAAGCAGCCTGTTGGCACCTCTGCAGGACGAGTCCACAAGTCCCGGAGGAATCCGCGTATACCGAAACAACCGATGCGACTCTACTTCTGGCGGTTCTGGGGAAAGAGGTGTTTTCGATTTTGGAAAAGATAAGTGCTTTGGATTTTTTTTCTCCTGAACGGAAGACGCCATTCTTACTTCAAGGTCCGGTCCTGCATGTCCCCTGCCAGGTCGTATGCCTGGCAAAAGACGATGAAAGCGCCGCCGTTCTTTTCACCTGTTCAAGAGGCTACGGGGAGTCTGTGGTTAAAGGGATTCTGAGCGCAGGCGCAGAATGGGGACTCCGCCCTGCCGGCGAAAGTGTCTTTGCCAATTTTCAAAGCATTCTCAGTTAGCACTTTCATCTTTTGTCTTCATTTCAGTATGCTTCCACTAGTCAACATACTGATGAAAAAAGTTTTTAAGATTCGGAATGAAGGAATTTGAGATATCTTCAGCTTCGTATGTGGCTGTTGGTTTTGAGCCTTGTATTTGTACCGCAACGGACTGCGCTGAAATTATCTCTCGATATTGTTCAGGTGAAAGAAATGCTGGACCTGACTCAACAATAGTCGATGAAGCCGATTGGGTAACACTGTTATAAGAAATTGTATCTCCCCATTCAACATCCCCATTCTTGATAGGCAGAATGATTGGCTTCGTGCCATTGAACAAGAACGTTATTTTCTGCATGACACCAAGTCTGTTTGGAGAACCATACTTTGTGGTGTGGCTTGTCATATTTGCAATGGAGAACCAAAGCAACAATATCTTGCCCGTATCTTTTGACTTCATAACTGTAGGATTTACATATACTCTAGAGCCATCAATATGTATCCGTCCCACAATTGACTTGCTGGAAATGCGGTTGTTTCTACCAATAAAGATGGGATTTTTCTGCTCAGTAAACCTAGTATCGGCTTGCTTTACCTGATAACGTAAAATATCTTTCGCACATTTGAAGTGAGGTGGTGGCCTCAATATGGTTTAATGGTTGTTGACCAAAACAGAACCTTAAAACTAAAAGTACATTCGAGATTTCCTGACCGAAGCTTGTACAAAGGCCAACGTTGGACCTTATCGTATGCATGACCTCAGGCACACGTTTAACACGAACATGGTTAAGGCGGGTGTGCCACAGAGCATTGTCATGAAACTGACGGGGCATAAGACGAATGCAATGTTCCTCCGTTACAGCCATCTAAACAGTGAACAGCGTAAAGCTGCTATGGGCAAATTGAACGACTACCTATCATCCCAAACGCCGACTTAAGATGTGTCCATAAAAAAAGCAGGTAGGAAACTGTCCTCATTCCTGTCTGCCCTTGTAAGATTATTTGCCTCAGGTTTTTACTACTTCCTACTTACTTCCTGAGGCTTTTTGTGGAGCTAGAATATCTCTAACCCCTTGATTTCTGGCAGGGACGACGAGGCTCGAACTCGCGACCTCCTGCCTGTAAGGCCGCTGATTTTTCTGCTCCGGTGTGGAAATGAAATATGAGAACGGCGCAGGTGGCTGCACCCATGACGACATAGGCCGTCCGCCAGCCTGCGGAGTAAATAAAATGGGTCGCCAAGGGGGCCCACATGAAAGTGCCGATCCCAATGCCGCTCAACGTGATGCCCAGGGCAAGCCCCCGTTTCTCAATAAACCATCGTTGAACGGTGCTCAAGGGGAGAGACCAGAAGATGCCGGCACCTACCGAGGCGATGGAATAAAATGCGTAGAGCTGTGCAAGGCTTTGGACCCTGCCGCGCATCACGTAACTCAATCCGACGCAGAACGCTCCCGCGAGCAAAGGAACTCTGGGGATGAAGCGATCCGTGGCCCACCCGATGAGGAAACTGGAAATGACATTGACAAGGATGTGAAGAGACTGCACGGAAGAGGTGAGGGTGTAACTCCACCCAAAGGACTCCTGCAGGGGTTTGAAAAAAATGCCGAAGATGTAAAAGGTGCCCTAGGTGGCACAACAAATGAAGCAAGCCCCCATGACCACCCAGCCATAGAAAAATCTATTGTGTCACATTTCTCTTCTCTTACCTCTTCTTTCCTGCAGCGTCAATCACCATCGATGATCCTGTGCGTCACGAAATTCTGGGACTTCTCGTGAGAGAGGAAGAAAGACATTGTCCTTGACGAACAGGAAAGATTTGTATCTAATGGTCGTCTGAAGGCAAAAGGAGAAGAGTCATGGCCAAGAGAGATGCGGGCGTCTCTGGAAGGGAATTCCCCGGGGGACAGAAAGAGGCGTGGCGAAGCTTGGAGAACATACCGCGTCAGTGGCAGGCATCTGAGGCGGCGAAAAAACTCGCTCATTTTGCGAATAGGATAGGCATCTCAGATCTGAGCGAAAAGGTTATTGAACATACGATTCGAGTCATTCGTGACACCATCGGCGTTATGCTCGCAGGTGCGACGCTCCCGGAGGTGAGTGGCCTTGCCGCGATGGGAAAAGTATTGAGCGCTCCCGGTCATGCCAGCCTCATGGGAAGACGAGAGACGTGGAGTCCCCATTTCGCGGCACTTGTCAACGGAGCCGGGGCTGTATCCCTCGAACTTGACGAAGGTAGCCAGTATGCCATTAATCATCCTTCTGTTCATATTTTCCCGGCCGCATTGGCCCTGGCGGAAGAAATGGGAAAATCCGGTCCCGAGTTGATCGAAGCCTTTGTGGCCGGTTATGAAGTTGCCGTTCGTGTAGGAAAGGTGACTCACCTTCGAGATCCCGTGCACCCTTTTGGGACTCACGCAATCATAGGCACTGCTGCGGCAGCGGCAAGACTGAGGGGACTTGACGAAGAAGACATGGCGCAAGCTCTTGATCTGGCGGCTGGAATATGTATTGCATCGTCGCAGACGGCTGCAAACGCCGGGGCGTCTGTGCGTAATCTGGTGACCGGGTTGACCAACCACAATGGCCTGCTGGCGCCAATGCTCATCCGTGCAGGCCACACCGGTGAGCCCGGCGCTTTGAATGTCGTCTTTGGGCGAATTCTGGGAGATTCATTCGCAGAGGATCACTTAGGAGACGACTTGGGAGAAGAGTTCTACATCACGAGAAACTATTTCAAGCTTTACGCCTGCAGCCGGTGGAACCACGGGCCCATCGAAGCCATGTCATCCCTGATGGAGCGGAGCATTTTTGAACCGGAGGAAGTGGAGAAGATCATCGTATGGACCTATGATCCTGCCACGCGTCTGAGTTGGAACAAGCCTGTGAATGGGTACGCCGCCAAGCATTCTATTCCCTTTAATGTGGCCGCCAGGGTCGTGCGGAAGAGCAATGATCTGGACGTCTATTCTGATGAGGTTGTATCAGACCCCCTGATACGGGACATGGCGTCGCGCATTGAAGTGCGTGAGGATCGTGCTCTCACAGCGATGCTCCCCCATGTACGACCTGCCCGGGTACAGGTGACCCTGCGAAGCGGAAAGGTTCTTGAGGAGAGAATCGACCGGCCTCAGGGAGGCTTCGACAATCCCTATCCTGAAGAGAAACTGTTAGGTAAGTTCAGACGCCTTGCCGTCAAGGTGATTCCCGGCGACGTCGTTGAGGAGCTGGAAAGAAGGATCGCCGCTCTCCCTGAGTTAGAGAATGTGAGGGTCCTCAGCCCTCTCCTTCAAGGCGGAAACTCGGGGCATCCAAAATC
>JAHECH010000268.1 GCA_024641835.1 Deltaproteobacteria bacterium | reverse complement strand
TCAGTTGATCACTCCCGTACGTGAAGATCGTATAGGCACAGCCAAGGGCTTGCATGTTCACCTGGACCCTGAGGGAGCTGGAAGCCCTGGCGATTTCCTCGGTGAGGATCATGGCCGCTAGCCATCCCATCCCATTGCCTCCATATTCCTCGGGGATGACGGTTCCAAAAAAGCCCAGTTCGCCCATGGGCTTGAGGGCCTCCGCGTAGGGGAAATAGTGGTCTTCATCCCATTTGTCTGCAAAAGGAGCGATTTTCTCCGCGGCAAAGTCTCGCGCCATGTCTCGCAACATCTGTAGCTCTTCGTTCAGCTGGAAATCCATATGTCCTCCTCCTTATTCATCGTTGTGCTGCCCGCACATGCGGCATATCAAAGGGTTGTACGTGAATGCCCGGTTTCCAAGCCACCGGAGATGCCGGAGGTTTGATCGGGAGTCCCCGGCACTCAATCCTCGGATCAAGGGAGCCCGTTCTTGGCCCAGGATGAAAACCGATTCAACCAAACGCCGGAATATATAACGGATTGAAAAGGGAATGGCAATAAAAATATCCACATTGTAGCTACGGTTTAACTGCACCTTTTCCCCCCTTTTTCACGTTCACGCCAGCACTTCTTGCCAATTTGTCAAGATGTGCTCATGCAGCCGGATTCTATACAGTTTTCAGGTTGACATTCCCGGGGCGGCTTATTAAACAATAAAGCTTTAAAATAAGAAGCATTCAGGAGGAACTTTATGGAACCCGTAACCATCAATCCAAAGGCGAGCAAGCTCAGGGTTGCACCCGAATGGGCTGATGTTTGCTTTGCCTGCGGGACATGCGCGGGTGGCTGTCCTGTGACAGGCGTGGACGGCCTTGATCCCAGAAAGGCAGTTCGCATGGCTGCCCTTGGATTGGATCAGGAACTGATTGATTCGCGATTTCCATGGATATGCACCCTTTGTGGACGATGTGAATATGCGTGCCCTCAGGGCGTGGAAATCCTGAAGATGATGCGCAGGGCGAGGGGTTTACGACAAAGAGACAAGGTTCCCGGCCCGATCCACAAAGGCGTGGTCATGGACATAGAAAGAGGGAACAACCTCGGCATCCCCAAACCGGACTTTCTCTTTCTCCTTGCCGACCTGAGCAAGGAGATGGAAGAGGAGGGGTTCCCAGGTTTCTACGTTCCTGTGGATAAGAAGGGAGCGAACGTCCTTGTGACCATCAATTCCAAGGAGCCCTTTGGAGAACCGGATGACATGAAGTTCTGGTGGAGGATCTTCTACTGCGCCAGGGAGGACTGGACTGCTCCCTCCACCAACTGGGAGGGAGTCAACTGGGGACTTTTTTCCGGGGACGACGCGGCCATGAAAACCTTTGTGGGCCGCATTGTTGAGCATTTGGAGAGGCTTGAGTGCAAAACCCTCCTTCTGCCGGAGTGAGGGCACGCCTACTTTGCGACCAGGCTTGGTCTGCAAAATTGGTTCCCTGAAGTATTGAAGAAGTACCGGGTCGTTTCAGTCCATGATCTCCTGAAAGAGTATATCGAAACGGGAAGAATCAAACTGGATAAATCCATCCACGAGGGGTTGGCCACATACCATGATCCTTGCAACTACGGCCGGAAAGGGCAAAAAGCTTTCGGCCACGGGTACTTCGAAGAACCTCGATGGATCGTCCAGCAATGCTGCGAAAACTATACAGAAATGCATCCGAACAGGATGAACAACTTCTGCTGCGGCGCCGGAGGCGGTGCCTGGGCCATGCCTTATGCCAATGAGCGAATCTACTACGGCCGGGTGAAAGCAAAACAAATACGGGATACCGGTGCAAAGATGGTTGTCGCGCCATGCCACAACTGCCGCGACCAGATCATGAAGAGCCTGAACAAAGAGTATGATCTCGGTGTTGAAGTAAAGTATCTCTGGGAACTCGTGGCCGACTCTCTGATTGTCGAGCCCTGGAGCGAGGAGGAGGTTGAGAAGGCGCACGCCCTAAGAGATGCCCAATATGACAGGGACGGGATTGTGTTGGATGAGGAAGAAGAGGAGTAGATTCAGTAGTCCTTCGGTCTTTTCTTGATCTCGAAGGGAATATCAAACACTTTCGAGAGGGAGTTGATGGTCGCATCCAGATATTGAGCTTCAATCACGCAGGAGACGCTGGAAATAGACGTGCTGATGGCCAGAGAGCTGATCCCCAGGGCGGCAATCGATGAGAACATGAGACCATGAATGTGGGGCTTTTCCCTGAGGTGAGGACCGAAGACCGTAATCACCGCCACATCGGGCGTATAGGAGATGGCGCCTGCACTGATGATGGGCTTGATCTTTTCCATCAGCTCAAGGGCCTGGTCGAGGTCCTTCTGATCGATGACCAGGGCAAAATTGCCGCAGTCGTCCAGATCGTAGCTGCTCGCGATGAGTTCGATGTTGATCCCTTTTTCGCCCATGGCGCCTAGCACCGTCCCCGCAACGCTGGCATGATCCGGCACTGCGAGCACTTTCACAAGTGCCCGGCCGTCACTCTGCATGATGCCACCGACTTTGATTTTTTCAGTGGGCTTCTTCATCGCTCCTGCGTATCAATCCCAGCTTCTTCTGTCGTCGATTTTCTTGTGCTGATCGGGGATGGTTCCTTTGGGCACGACGCGAACAAGACCCTTTATCGTCAAGTGCTCTTTGATGTCCCTCTCGATTCGGGCGCGTATCATCTCAGCGCGGGCCGTCTCTTCCTTGAGCTCCACCACGAAAGTCATGACGTCGACATGGTTCTCCCGCGTGATGACGACCTGATACTTGTAGACCTCCGGATAATGGGAAATGACCTCGTCTGCTTGCCATGGGTGAATGAAGGTTCCCCTCACTTTTGCCGCCTGCTCGATTCTCCCCACGATTTTCGTGAGCATGGGCCCAGTTCGTCCACACGGACATACCTGCTGGCCGAGCATGGAGAGGTCACCGGTGGCCATACGGATCATGGGATATGAAGCGCTGAAATTGGTCGCTACAATTTCTCCGGTCATTCCTGGTGGTGCGTGCTTCCCCGTCTCCGGATCAACCACTTCCACGATGACATTGTCAGGCACATGGAGCCCTGTCTTGTACTGGCACTCATACCCGATGCAGCCTATGAATACGGTGCCGTAGGCTTGTCTGACGCTCATCCCCGTCTTCGTCTCAATGCTGTCGCGCAGGGAGTGCGGAAGCATTTCTGCAGCGACGAGAGCGGTTTCAAGGGCAAAATCTTTCTTAAGATCCAATCCCATTGCCTCAGCTCGCTGCGTCAAGGTCATCAGAAAGCTTGGAGTGCCGATGTATCCGTTTACTCTGAGGCTCTGGAGGATCCTGATCTGCATCAGCGTGTTGCCCGGGCCCGTAGGGATGATGGTAGCACCGATCATTTTCGCTGCTTCATCGATGATGAAACCAAACGGCCACAGGTGGTAATTGAAGGTATTCAGGATGCAATCGCCTGCTTTGAATCCTGCGCCAGCTAGGGCCTCGGCCCAGGAGCGGTCCCCGACATCCAGTTCTCCCGGTTGCACGATGAATCCAGGGTTGATGTAGATCCTTCTCGGCTTTCGGGACTCTTCCCTGATCTCAAAACCTCCGAAGGGTGGGGCTGTTTTCTGGCGTGAAACGAGGTCAGCCATGTGAAGGATGGGCAGTTTTTCCAGATCCTCAAGACCATGCAGATGGTCGGGATCGATCCCGGCTGACGAAAAAATTTCCCGGTAAGCAGGGGAGTACTGAGAGGCTGTTCGCAGGATCCTCAGAAGCTGCTCGCTTAATGTTGCGCTCCGATTTTCCCGGTCGCCCGTCTCCCTTACTCTATCCCAGAAGCGTTCCTCCCTTGGCCGTTTACCCATGGTTCCTCCCTCCGGGTACATTCACTCCGTATGCAATGAGCCTTTTTGATCCGTCAGTCTTTTTTGATGACGGCCGGAACTTCAAAGCAGCTCTTGATCGCCTGAATGGCAGATTCAATCTGGTGGGTGTGAACAACCCCTCGAACAGAGGCAATCGTGCACGTCATGGCCATCAGCTCAATTCCCGCTTTATTCAGAGTATTGAGAAGCTCGCTCGCAATGCCGTAGCGATCTCCAAAATGGGGGCCTGTCATAGAGAACGTGGCAGCTGAATATACGCTCGCAATCTGGATATCCCGGGCCAACTCACGCATCGAGTCTTGATCAATTGCCTTGCCTGACTTTGGGAGGCAAAAGAAAATATTTACCTTTCCATGGTTATCAGGGCTGGAGGCGAGAAAACTGAGATTGAACCCCTGGGATGCTGCTGATTTCAGAGCCCTGCCAAAGGAACCGATGCCTTTCCTATCCACCTCTACGATGAATAAATTTTGGCTGCCCCGATAATTCAGGCCATAGACCTTCGGTCTTTTTTCCTGATAAGAGGCGACCACCTCCTTATAAAGCTTCTCCTTCCCCTTTTGGGCGAGTTTCCAGTCGCTCGGTGTTCTGTAGGCGCTGAAGCTGAAAGGGCCGAAGAGGGCATCACTCGCCCGGTCGACCAATTTCTCCTCTAGGACCACGGATACGGCGGAAGGGGAGTTGGCGAGTGCCTCCCACTCCACCCCATGCTGGGCCAGGGTCTCAAACAGGGCTCCTGCGATCGCCGGGTTGTTCTTGTGGGGAAAAAGAGAAAGGATAGCGCTTCTCGTCGGGCTGACCTGGAAGCTTTTTCCAAAAGTACCTTGGATTAATCGCAGGGTTCGCTTTTCGTCAGGCCCTTCGACAATGACGTTCAATCCCCAAGAGTTGTCATGGTAAACAGAGGTCAGGTAGGGGAGGTTTATTTTTTCACGGGTGATGGCACTGAAGAACCTGCCAGGAAAGCCCTTATCCTCGGGGGAGGAGATGATGGAGATCCACACCACATCCTTCAGGATTTTGAAGCCACCAAGGACCGGCAAGGCCGCCATGAACGCTCCAACTCCTTTAACGCTTCCTGAAAGAAGGTTAGAGAAGGTTTTTCACCGCCTCCCAAAGGCCCTCGGTGTCCACTGGTTTGGGAATATAGTCGTCCGCCTCCGTGGCCATACCGTCTGCGTGGGAATACCTTGTGCTCGGGACTGCTTCTCCGACAGCCGTGAGCAGGATCACGGGAATATCCCGAGTTCCTGGGTTGGCCTTGAGCTCTGTGCAGAGGACATACCCGTCCTTGCGGGGCATCATGATATCGAGGATGACCAAATCTGGCCGCCGCTGTTTTATGGACTCTTCCCCCTCAATGCCGTCATAGGCCATGCCGACTTCACAGCCCTTGCTTTCCAACATCATGGCAACGGTTTCGACCAGATCCGGGTCGTCATCTACAACCAAGATGTACTTTTTGCTCATACCCAAACCTCCTGACAGAAATGGTTTGCCGCCTGCCGAAATTCAAATTTATACCTTCAAACTCATCCAAATACAACCCACTTTATTCCATCCTGATCCACCATCAAGACATCATCTGCTGCGTTGCCTTCGCTCGCTCCTCCTTGCGGCGTATTGCCACATACGCCTCAGTCGTCGCTCCTCGGCGCCTAGCATCTGACGCCTTGCTGGTGATCAGGAATGTCCCCAAACCCACTGATTTCTATAAAGAACCCTGATTTAGGCGGTGGAATTGGGTTCCAGCTGAACACGAGGAATACTAAGGACGCCTGAAGGGCCGCGAGGGTCTCTTTTAAACAAAACCAAGCGCCCCTGACGGGGCTTGAAGACCGGCGCTAACGCGCCTTGAGGAGCGGGCTCCAAGGCAGCCCTTGAGGGAAGAACTGAAAGCAGTTGCCTCAAGCGAGGCGAAGCCGAGCGCTCCTCAAAGGGAACGGAGTGGAGCGCTCCTCGAACGGAACGAAGTGGAGTGCTCCTCAAGCGTAGCGATCCTCTCAAAGGCGCTATCACACTTTCGGTCTAGGGTAAAGGCCGGCTCTTTCCACAATTTCAGGCACTTTCTCTTCCCACTCGATGGCCATTACGTGGAAGCCTCTGACACCTTCCACTTGTTTCAGCTTCAGGATGGTTTCCACGCAGATCTTGATCCCTTCGTCCGCCTGTTTTTCTTTGGGTACTCCACCCATCCTTTTCACGATTTCATCCGGCACATCCATTCCAGGCACACGGTTCTTCATGTACTTGGCCATACCCACCGATTTCAGGGGCGTCACTCCCGCGAGGATGAACACCTTCTCATGAAGGCCGCGATCCCTGGCAAGTTTCATGTAAAGGTCGAATTTTTCAACATTGAAAATGCACTGGGTCTGGATGAATTCAGCGCCAGCTGCAATCTTTTTTGCGAGTCGAGGAACCCGGATCTCGAAGGGATCGGCAAAGGGATTGGCAGCTGCGCCGGTAAACATCCGCGGGGGCTTTTCGA
>JAHECH010000267.1 GCA_024641835.1 Deltaproteobacteria bacterium | reverse complement strand
GGGGAGGAGAGGTGCGAGGCTAAGCCTTCTTCTCCGGTGGCGAGTCCATTTTTGTCGTTGAACTCTCCCTTCCCGGAGCTTTCGGAAGAACCATCCAGAGGATAACCGCGCCGAGGATCATGGCCGAACAGAGAATTTGACCCATGGACAGGATACCCCCGAAAAGGCCGATCTGCGAATCAGGCTGGCGGAAGAACTCGGCTACAAAGCGGAGGATCCCGTAACCGCCGAGAAAGAAGCAGACTATCGCTCCTGGCCGAAATGTTCGATTCTTCAGTTTCCAAAGAATGAGAAAGAGGAGAACCCCCTCCAGGGCCGCTTCGTAGAGCTGGGAAGGATGCCTTGGCAGGGGACCGGCCATGGGAAAAACCATAGCCCATGGGACGGTGCTGGGTCGGCCGTAGAGTTCACCGTTTATGAAGTTCCCCAGTCTTCCCAGACCCAGGCCAATAGGAGCTGTAACAATGACCACATCTCCCACCTCCCAGAGGGGCAAATGATACCGGCGACAGTAAAGGATGCCGGAGACCAGGGCGCCCACAAGCCCTCCGTGAAAAGACATTCCCCCGTGCCAGACTGCGATGATTTCCAGGGGGTGCCTGAAGTAAACGCCAAGATTCATGTATTGGTACAGGAGGATATAGCCGAGACGCGCACCGATGACGAGGCCTAAGGCGAGATAGAAGATGAGGTTCTGAAGCATCGCGCCCTGAAGTCCAAGCTGACGAGCCCGCTTTTGCCTGCTTATCAAGAAATAGGAGGCAAGGAAGCCCAGGGCGTACATGAGTCCGTACCATCGAATCCTGATCGGGCCGATCGCAATCAGATCCGGGTTGATGTTCGGGTATCGTAGCATAGCAATCCGTCACTAAGGTTATGAATCAGGTGATGAATAGAGCTTCTGTCGTGATGGCGATCCGGCAAGAAGCTCTCGCCTGTCGTCATGGCGCAGGTTCCCTGCCCAACGCTTCCAGCTGCTCGAGGTAGTGCAGCCGCCGTGAGATGTAAGCGTTGCCCTCCTTGCCGAAGGGCACATATTCCGCCACGCACCATCCCTCCCTCGCGAGGGAGAGCTTCGTCTCGTCGGACAAGCCTTTCAAAAAACCGAATTCCAGGGTGCCCTTTTCCCCGGCCAACGCCGTCCTCGCCCAATCGATGATCTCGGGATCGTGGGTGCCGATGGAGAAGGGTACGCCTGCTTTCGATAACCGGGAGGCCAGGCTTTTCAGCCGCCGCTGGATCTCCCCGAAATCCTGCGTATCCCCCAGGTAGGCTCCTTTAACGAGGCGCATCCGGACCCCGCGCTTCACCAACTCCTCCAGGTCTCCGGGCGTGCGGTCCAGATAGCCCTGCAGGGCGAGAGTGACCGGGTATCCCCGAGCAGCGGCTTCGATAGCGCAAAGGATATAGAAATCGACTAGGCTTTTCCCTTCCATGTCCATCTCTATGCTGACCTTGCGCCGGCTAGCGCCAGCGCAAATGCTCAGCAATTTGCGGCGGCAAAGCTCACGGTCGAAGACCACCCCGAGGGTGGAGAGCTTGACTGCAAACGAGGCATTCAAGCGTTGCTCCTCTATGGCGCGCGCCGACGATACGTAGGCGTGCGCCGATCGAGCAGCCTGGGCGGCATCACGTGAATAAGGTCCCAGGATGTCCAGCACGGCCTTAATCCCCAGCGCATTGCGCTGCCGGCACCACTGCTGCGCGCTCCGCCGGTCCGGATGGAGCCAGCGATCCCTGTCCTTATCGTGGATGCCGGGCATCAGCCATCCTTCGCATGAATTCCTTCATTATCAGGCGGTCCTCGCCGCCGGCCTCACGGTCACAACAGGGGAGCCTTTTGAGAAAGGCTTTCACCCCATGTCAACCAAAGGTCTGATGCTCGTTACCTCGAAAACCACGCCAGCCTGGATCCTTCTCGCCGCTTCTTCTCCAGCCTTTTTTGCAATCCCGTCACGGATGTTGTCAAGGACGGGCCCCTGCCGCTGGATCTCACGCACCTTGAGATAGAGACGCCAACCAGGAGTCTGAAAATCCACCGGCGCCTTGTCCACAGTGAAAAAAACGGCAAAAGGATTTTGTTCCAAGTTCTTCAAACTACGGTTATTCATCATCCCCATGACGAGGGTTCCGTCGGGGTTTAACCTGGGACTGCCGAAGTAGGCAGCGTTTGGACGGGCTTCCGCGTCTGCTGTGGCCAAAACGCCAACCCTTCCAGGCCGGTTAACGGACTCCACTACTTTTTGTTCGATCTTCATAGCGTATTCATCTCCTCTGATAACTCAATGAATTTATGGAGTTTATAGCTTCGGAAGGGGATTGCCCTTTGCCTCTCTTTAAACTTCATCCCCCAACCGAGTTTATGATGGATCAGAAGAAACGTCTTTAGCGAAAACGACATTCCCGGAAAAAACAAACCTGACGTACAGTACAATGCTTGGAGCTCTACTACTTAAACAACTTTGCCAATGATGGCGAGCATTCTTAAGTCCTGTTTGCCTGTGTTTTCGATTCCATGGCGATGTCCTGAATTCGTGAGAACGGTGTCATTAGGACCGACAGGATATTCCTTTTCATCATCCCAGACCCTTCCCTGACCTTCGAGTATGAAGTACACCTCCTCGTCCCCGGAATGTTCATGAACGCCCACTGACGAACCAGGGGGAATAGTCACAAAAATAAGATGGGTCATGGAACTACCAAACTCCTCTTCAGTAAAGATATGCTTCATCGCCGTGGTACCATGGCCACCCCTCGCATTTTGTATCCTTTTTTCCTCCACCAGCTGCAATTTCCTGTACATACGCTGCCTCCTGATGATGCCGAGCAAATACCCATCGGCTCACGCACGTGATTCTTAGCTTAGCCTTTGCTAGGGCTACCATCTATTGATGTACGGTTATCAAGTTGCGAGGAGACTCTCCTCGATCGACACGCAATATGTTTTCACAGATCATTTTACAGCCCCTTGCAACTTCTTCCAAGGTGCCAGCGGTATGAGGTGTACAAAGTACATTGTCCAACTTCAGAAGTGGGTCATCTATCGAGATCGGTTCTTTTTCGTAAACATCCAACCCCGCTCCTGCAATCACCCGATCCCTCAATGCTCCGTAAAGAGCCGCTTGGTCAACGATTCCTCCCCTGGAGCAATTGATGAAGAATGCAGAGGGCTTCATCAAAGAAAATTCCCTCTCACCAAACATTTTCTCGGTTTCTGGAGTATGAGGCACTGCGGGAACAACAAAATCCGATTGCTTGAGGAGTTGATCAAAATCCTCATACTCGACCCCCAGACCCTGCTCTCTTGGTCTTGAAAGCCGGTGGCGTTTAAAGTAGGAGACGTCCATATTGAATCCGTGTCCCTGTTTTGTCAGGAATTGCCCGATTTCGCCCATTCCAACGATTCCCAACCGCCTTCCATAAAGAGCTGAGATATCCGGAATCTTTGCCCAATTGCCAACGACCTTTGTTTCGGTTGTTACGATAGGTGTAATTCCCAATTCGAGATATGTCCCCTCTACGGTCTCTCGGTGTCCCCTGAGAAGTCTGTGTGATAGCGCAAGCATAAACATGAAAGCATGTTCAGCAACTGCTGCAAGGTGAGGCCAAGGCATAAAGGCAATCGGAATCCCTGCTTCCTGCGCGGAAGGTAAGTCAATTTGGTCTGTTTGAGTACCCGCGATCTGTATCAACTTAATTTGTTTTGCAGCCTTCATTTGCTCACCCAAAATGGCCCTCCCTCCAACCACTACATATTCGACACTTTGGAGGGTCCGCCGGAGCTCAAAATCATCAGGTGAGTCAAAGGTGACCGTCGTAAATTGGCTTTCTCTCAAGAATCCTTTTATCATTTCCCAACGGGCAGGAGTTAAAGGATTTCCGACAATACCGATGACTTTGCCTTTGCTAGCCATTGTCAAATCCTCAGGCCATTCTTAGGACTAAACCTTGATTTTTCCGATTTCGATCGTCGGATAGGATTCGACCAAGGATTTTCCTGCTTCCAGTGATCGAACAGCCTTCTCTTCCTTTTCAGAAATAACTTTTAGAGCTTCGCTAAGAGGGACCGTTGCATCACTGGGGATAACGACCACACCATCGTTGTCACCTACAAGAATGTCGCCCGGATCTATTTGGACCCCTCCGCAATTTACTCGTGTGTTCACAGCAACTGGCCTAAAGTAGAGAGACCCGCCTGCTGGCGTTGCCCCCTTCGCGAACACATGAAGACCCATCGCCTTAATTTCCAAGACATCCCGCGTGCACCCATTGACCACGGCCCCGATCATACCCTTATTCTTACACCCTCGTGCAAAAATACCGCCGAAAAAAGCAAGATTGTATCCTGATCCGTCTTGTACCAACACCTCTCCGGGGCTGCCCGAATCAATTCCTTTTCGAGCAATCGTAAGATCATCGATTGTTGGAAATTCTCTGGAAATCTCATATTTGAGCGTCCTTGCCACCCCTACCATGATTCTGCCCAGATCCACTACAGGCTTGATGCCTGTCATCAATATCTTGTCTGTTCTGTACCCGAGCTTAATGAGGGCATCAAATACCATTGAGACAGATGTTGACTCAACCTGTTCAATCAACTTATCTCTTGTCATCTTCAACCTCCCCTTTTCCGTTTGATTTCGCTGTATTCCAAATCCTATTCCGCGCTTTACTTCTTCTTCAATGGTTCTCTCGTGATCTCAAAAGTTGCCAGATCGATCGGGTCCGAGCAACAAGCGACAATTCTATCTGGGTCGTCAGACCAGGTATAAACCGCCCCGTATTTGAAACCCAGAAGATACGGATAGATGGCGGTGGTGGCAGCTGGACAAAGCCCTCCTTTAAGTGTTTTGGTAGCGTCCATCTCCTTATCTTCTAGGATGATCGTATCGCCCAACTGATGGAAGTTGCACTTTCCCCCTTTCTTCTTGATATCGATGACCTTGATCGTTACTTTGTATTCCATAGATGTTTCCTCCTTTATCCCCAATTCGCATAAATGCCTGCTTTGCCTCACAGTCCCAGCAAGGGCTGAATGGCACATTGAAAAATCTTGATTCCATATGGACAATAGCATTTTCCACAATCAGCACACTTAGAGATGCCAAGCGCTTGGGCTTGAGTTAAGCGATCGATCTTATTCCGTGGGTCAAAATGGAGCTGAGCAAGCTTCACGTAGAAGTATGGGCCAGAATAGGGTGCTGTTTCGAAGTTATATTTCGGGCAGTGAGAAAGGCAGCAGAGACATTCTTTACAGCTGGAAAGATGATGATAATAGGGAGTAGCAATAAGAGCTTCTAGTCCCTCGGATATTTCTTTCTCAGCTATATAGATTTGGTATTGATAATCAAAATCTAAAACAAATCTCCTGTCAACAACCAAGTCTCTGAGGACGGGCAAGCCTGCCAGGGGGCGGAGTTCCATGTTGTTTCTTACCTTTACCATGCATGTGCATTTCGCGCGCCCATTCACCATGCAACTGCATAAACCACATTTGTGATAACGGCAACTATAACGGAAGGCAAGGGCGGAATCTATTTCCGTATAAATACCGATCAGCGCATCCAACACCGTGGCCCTCGCAATTTCAGGAACCCTGTAGGAGACAAAATGGGGTTTCTTGTCTATGTCCGGATTGAACCTCAGAATCCGCATCTTCCATTCCTTCATTTTCGTTGCGGGGCTTTCCATTCAGAATTCTCTTCCATTCGAGTCCTGATGTTTCCGTTTTCTTCAAAGACAATCACGCTTTTTGGAGAAACCTCCGGTTTTTTCTCCGGAAAGTCAGTTCTGATGTGGGACCCTCGCGACTCTTCTCGGGTAAGGGCTGAGCATGCAACGGCCCTGGCCACCTTAATCATCGTTCTGAGCTCGATAGCGTCAAGCACCTCTTGGTTATAACGCTTTACTTCCGATACGCTGAGGTCCCTGGACATCTCTTCTATTTCATCCAAGGTGTCCAATGCCTTGAGCAAGCCCTCTTTGTTTCTCCAAGCACCCACTTCTTCCCACATGACATTCTGTAGTTTCTGAATCAAACAGATCGGCCGATGACGGCCCTCCATCCCTGGGATGGAGTAGACTCGCTCGATCTCTTCCTGGGCTTCATTCCAAATAGGAATATCTACCCGCCTTTTTCCCTTAGAGCTTCCGGTCGCTTCACCGATCTTTTTTCCAAAGACAAATAGATCGGTCAACGCCAAGGAACCCAGCCGGCTTACTCCGTGAACCCCTCCCTGCACCTCTCCTGCAGCATAAAGCCCCTGGACTGGGGTGCTAAGGTTTTCGTCAACGCGTATACCACCGATATGGTAATGCACGGTCGGGGAGACCCTTATAGGCGCCTCCCAGTTGTAGGCCCTCTGTC
>JAHECH010000266.1 GCA_024641835.1 Deltaproteobacteria bacterium | reverse complement strand
TGTGGACTTTATTCACTTAACAACCCAGATCGCAAAACATGTTATCGTTCAGTATCTCAACATCATTAACCAGGAACAAGTTTCCTCTTGACATGCCATTTGGCAATAACTGAGGCGGGCTGGTCTTTTCTACGACTTATCTGCGAGGGAAACCCTGGTCGCCTCTGGCGCCGCCGTAGGCGGGTAAACTTGCCCCCTCCACCGTTCCCCTCGCCTGCGCTCGGGGCCGGGGCTTCCCCCACAGATAAGTCGTGAAAAGACAGCGCCCTCCCGCCAGGCACTTCAGATAAAGCCCATGCCCCCCCTGCTTAGGCCACGCAAGTGGTACGCCATGGTAACAGTTTGGTGCTCTTAATAGTGTGGTGTTTTGATCTCGTTACCTGTGACTCGTCACTCGTAACTCAGATTGTCGCCTTGCATCTGGACTTTTTAGAGGAGCCTCCAATCAGGGACTTTTTCAGCCATGTTGATCTATGTGAAACTTTTGCTTACCGCTTTTTTCTGGGGCGGGACTTTTATTGCCGGAAAAGCCATCGCAGGAAGCGTTGAACCTTTCTCAGCCGCTTTCGTTCGATTTGCCGTTGCCTCCATTTTTCTCGTTTTACTCACCCTGCGCACCGAGGGGAGGCTGCCCGCCCTTGGGCGAGGGCAGATTTTGCCTCTCATCCTGGCGGGCATGACCGGCGTCTTCGCCTACAATGTCCTTTTTTTTAAAGGCCTTCAGTTCATCAGCGCCAGCAGGGCTTCGCTGATCGTCGCCATGAATCCCGTTTTCATCACGTTATGCGTCGCCCTCGTTTTCGGAGAAAGGCTCAACCGGGTAAAAGGGGCGGGAATTATCCTTTCCGTATTTGGAGCCATGATCGTCATCTCAAAAGGAAATCCCGGAGAAATTCTTAGGCAGGGCGTAGGCTTGGGGGAGCTTCTCATTCTCGGTTGCGTGTTCAGTTGGGTAGCCTTCTCTCTCCTCGGGAAAATGGTAGTGAAAGGCCTTTCTCCTCTGGTCTCCGTGTCTTATTCCTCAGCAATCGGCGCAGCAGCCCTTTTCCTTCCTGCGTGCGGCGAGGGCATGCTGAAGAAGGTGTTTTCCTATTCCGTGGCGAGCTGGGCGAGCCTCTTCTACCTCGGCGTCTTCGGGACTGTTTTGGGATTCGTCTGGTACTATGAAGGGATCAAGGCGATCGGACCAACCAAAGCCGGCCAGTTCATCAATTTTGTTCCGATCAGTGCTTTATTGCTCGCCTTCCTGATCCTCAGAGAGCCAGTCTCTCTTTCTCTACTCGTCGGCGCTGCCTTCGTCATCTCCGGGGTCTATCTTACTAACATGAAGTTCTAAGCAGTGTTCCGAGCCATAAATCCGTGCCAATCTGAGCTGAGCAGAGCGCCCGTGGAGGTGGTCGGTCAGAGCGGCAATATCGTTTCAGTGCCTTTCCGAGGGGCCACGGGGGTCTCTTTCAAAATGAGGAAACGAAGAGAGACCGGGAGAGACTCCGCAAGGAGAAGGCAGCGAAGGCGGGCGGCGCGGCTGCATCAGTCATTTCCATGTTTCGCCTTGCATGGCTATTCCCGGGAAGCCCTCCGCCCGGCTCACCCATCACCTAAAGCTGATCACCGGGCAGCGACTTCTTCGTTTCTCTATTTTGAAAGAGACCCCCATGGCCCCGATATTCATAGCCGGGCAGGCACAGAAGAGTGTGCCAGTCGGAGGGATTCCCCTCTGGGGCTGCCCGGAGAGACTGTAAAGCAAATGGCGCCGTTCAAATGGCTCTGGGCGGATTTGATTGCGGCCCGGAAGAACACCCCCCGGGGCGCTCCGGCTCAGGACGTCAGCCTAGTGCGACGATTTGAAGCTTCAAAGGATCCCCTTCTATTGAAATTCGACGCTAATGGGTGATATAAGAAATGGGCATTACCTAATGAATGAGAAACGTTCAAAAGTGTTTGCATGGGTTTACACAAGATTGATCTATTACTACGAACGTCACGACGGGAAGGGCTGGGGCCTTTTCTTGCGTTCCGAGGCTCCCGGGCTGGTCTTTTCTACGACTTATCTGCGAGGGAAACCCTGGTCGCCTCTGGCGCCGCCGTAGGCGGGTAAACTTGCCCCCTCCGCCGTTCCCCTCGCTTGGGCTCGGGGCCGGGGCTTCCCCCACAGATAGGTCGTGAAAAGACGGCGCCCTCCCGCCAGTCACTCCAGCAAAGGCCCCAGTCCTTCACGCCATGCGGTTACTTGTAGGAGATCCCTTTTTGTGAGCCAAGGTAAACACTCTTAAACGCTACCAATTAATGAGGTGATCTGATGGAAAAAAGAATCGTGGTTCTACTGGGGAGTCCAAGAAAGAAAGGCAATAGTGCAAAACTGGCGGAGTATCTGTCCAAGGGAGCGAAGAGTAAGGAAGCAAAGGTTGAGAGCTTCTATCTTAACGGCATGAACATCAAGCCCTGCCAGGGTTGCAGGAGATGCCAGAAGGAAAATGCCAAAGGATGCGTTATCAAAGACGACATGCAGATCTTGTATCCGAAACTCAAAGAGGCCGATGCCGTTGTGATCGCCAGCCCCATTTACTGGTTCAACATCTCGGCTCAAACCAAGTTGTTCATCGACCGATGCTATGCCATCGGCGTAGGAGAGAGGAATACTTTTCCCGGAAAGCGTTTCGCTTTTCTCCTGAGCTATGCTGACGCGGATCCCTTTTCTTCAGGCGCTGTCAATGCACTTCGGTCTTTTCAGGACATGTGCAATTACCTTGGAGCGGAAGTCGTGGGCATGGTTTATGGGAGCGGCGACGAACCGGGTGAGATCGAAAAAAACCGCGGTCTCATGAAGCAAGCATACCGGTTGGGGTGCCAGCTTGCAGGTTGAGATGTGAAGGGGAGCAAGGTTACGGCTCCGCCGCTCCATCTCAGCTCAGTTTGGCAATGGATTTATGACTCAGGACGCTACACTCTGTTAAGGAGGAACCATGGTGGATCCAAAGAGGATGACGGTTTTTATCACGGGTGCGAGCTCCGGCTTTGGCGAGGCATGCGCACGGCGCTATGCGACGGCAGGTTCGAAGCTTGTCTTGGCGGCGAGGCGAATGGAACGCCTCGATAAACTCAGAAAGCGGCTCTCTGTGCCCTCCCATCTCGTGAAACTGGATGTGCGAGATCGTACAAGCGTGGAAAAGGCGATTGCCGGGTTGCCCAAGGATTTTTCAGAAGTCGATGTTTTGGTCAACAATGCTGGCCTATCCCTGGGTCTGGAGCCCGCTCACAAGACAGATCTGAACGATTGGGAGACCATGGTAGATACGAATATTAAAGGTCTCATGTATTGCGCACGCCTTATCCTGCCGGGAATGGTCGAGCGGAACAGGGGTCATATCATCAACCTGGGTTCCGTCGCAGGCGCATATCCCTATCCAGGAGGCAACGTCTACGGCGCCACCAAGGCTTTTGTGAAACAGTTCTCTCTCAACCTTAGGGCGGATCTTGTAGGCACGAAAATCCGGGTTACAAATGTGGAGCCAGGCCTTGCAGAAACCGAGTTCTCCCTGGTGCGATTCAAAGGAGACGCAGAGAGAGCCAACGCAGTCTATCAGGGGACGAAACCCGTGAGCGCCGAAGACATCGCGGAGGTCATCTTCTGGATTTCCACTCTTCCCGAGCATGTCAACGTGAACAGGATCGAGATCATGCCTGTATGCCAGTCCTTCGGTTCTTTCGCCATCGACCGAGAGACGCGTTGACTTTGGCCAGAAAAGATGCGTTCTTATCGGACGGCCTGTAGGATGAGCGAGGATAGGGTACTTTATTACCTTGTACGGAGATCCCCTTCGTAACATCCTGCCGGGCAAACGACGGTACGAACGATCAACGCAGGGTGAGGAGACATTTCCTCCCATACCGGAGAAGGCATATGGCGAAATTGACTCTCTTCAGCGGGACAGCGAATCTCCTGCTCGCTGATGCCGTAGCTTCAACACTAGGCACCGCCCTCGGAGAATGCTCCATAGAACGCTTCCCGGATGATGAAATCCGGGTGACTGTCCATATGGACATCCAGGGACATGATGTATACCTAGTTCAACCCACGTGCCCGCCGGTTGCCGCTCACTTCCTGGAACTCATGTTCCTGGCCGATGCGTGTCAGAGAGCAGGGGCCTCGCGACTGACTGCGGTCATACCTTATTACGGCTACGCACGCCAAGACCGAAGGGAGAGGCAAGGGGAGGCGGTTGCAGCGCGGGTGATTGCAGACGCGCTCTGTACCCGGTTTAATCGGGTCATCGCGGTGGATCTCCATAGCCCGGCGATCGAGGGTTTTTTTGATATCCCTGTGGTTCATCTTTCAGCCGTCCCTCTGCTGGCCGATTCCCTTCGCTCCTTCCTCTTCAGTGACCAGGTCGTAACAGCTCCCGACCTGGGTGCTGTCAAAGTGGCACAAAAATATGCCGATCTCCTCGGACTGCCCGTGGCGTATGCTCACAAAGTACGTCTAAGCGGGCGCAAGACAGAGGTGCACCAGATCATCGGAGATGTCCGGGCCCGATCGCCTATTGTTGTGGACGATATGATCAGCACTGGAGGCACGATGATATCCACCATCGAGGAGCTTCTGAAGAGGGGGTGTTCCCCTCGCCTCACCCTGGTCGCAAGCCACGGCCTTTTCGTGGAAAACGCCCTGGAGCGTCTTTCTGCCTATCCTGTGGAAAGGGTCCTCGTGACAGACAGCGTGCCGCCGCCTAGTGCTCCTGCTTCACCCTCCGTCCAAATCATAAGCCTCAAAAATCTCCTTGCCGAGGCGATCCGCCGCCTGCATGTCTCTTAAATCACAGGGCACTCTGGTATCGTGTCTCGAAAGTTCCTTGAGGAATTCAGTCGCGGCGCCTATGCGCGTTCCGGCTGAGCCGGGTTTGGTGACGGATTTGTGATTGAGAACACCGGCAAGCATGGAACTCGGCAGGGCAACATTTCCCTATTGAATTATCCGTAAAAAGGAGTAGTCTTCTCAGTCTTATAAAGTCTGACGAGGAGGCGAAGATCCGATGCGCGTTCTATCCGGCATACAACCTTCAGGGGAACTTCATATCGGCAATTATTTCGGGATGATGGAGCCCATGATCCAGTACCAGGAGGACTCGGAGCTATATTGCTTCATCGTGAACTACCATGCCATGACCTCGGTTTCAGATGGGCAGAAACTCTCCCAAGGAACCATCGACGTCGCTCTTGATTTCCTGGCCCTTGGGCTGGACCCTGACAAATCCACATTCTGGGTTCAGTCGGATGTTCCTGAGGTGACGGAACTCACGTGGATCCTCAACAATGTTACCCCGGTAGGGCTATTGCTGAGGAGCCACTCCTATAAGGACAAGACCGCCCAAGGGATCGCCCCAAATCATGGGCTTCTATCGTATCCGGTGCTGATGGCGGCAGACATTCTTCTTTACCAGGGAGAGAGAGTGCCGGTCGGCAAGGACCAGCAGCAGCACCTGGAAATAACCCGTGACATCGCCATCAAGTTCAACGGTACGTACGGTGAAACCTTTGTCATCCCCGAGGTGGAAATTAATCCCAATATCCCGATGGTGGTTGGCATCGATGGCCGCAAGATGAGCAAGTCTTACGATAACACCATAGAGATCTTCTGCGACGAAAAGGATCTGAGAGACAGGATCGCGAGGATAGTGACCGATGCCACGCCCGTGGAAGCGCCCAAAGATCCGGATAAATGCAACTTGTTCATCAATATTTCTTTGTTCCTTAACGAAAGAGAAAAAACGGAACTAGCCGAGCGTTACCGCCGGGGAGGCCTGAAGTATAGCGACGTAAAAAAAGAACTGTTTGCGCGCATCTGGGAGTACTTCCGGGAGGCAAGGGACAAGCGAAAAGAACTGGCCCAGGACGTCGGGCAAATCCGGCATATCCTGCAACGGGGTGCTGAAAAGGCACGGGCCAAAGCCGCCCCCACTCTGGACCTCGCGCGCAGGAGAGTAGGTCTCGTCTACTGAGGCAATAGCAGGTTGCCGAAAAAGAGACTGCTCGCAGGCTGCTTAAAAACGCCCGGATACAAGGCGACAATCTGGTTTACGAGTGACGAGTCACAAGTAACGTGATCAAAACACCGCTATTAAGGGCACCAAACTGTTAGCATGGCCTACCACTTGCGTGGCCTAAGCAGGAGGGGCATGGGCTTTTTCTGAAGTGACTGGCCCTGTTGAATAGGGTTCCCTCCGGGAAATTCAACAGGGCTGGCGGGAGGGCGCTGTCTTTTCGCGACTTATCTGTGGGGGAAGCCCCGGCCCCGAGCGCAGGCGAGGGGAACGGTGGAGGGGGCAAGTTTACCCGCCTACGGCGGCGCCAGAGGCGACCAGGGTTTCCCTCGCAGATAAGTCGT
>JAHECH010000265.1 GCA_024641835.1 Deltaproteobacteria bacterium | reverse complement strand
AGGGGCGGGAAGATGAGTATTCTGGTCGATGAAAAAACGCGGGTTGTGGTTCAGGGAATCACAGGGCGAGAAGGAACCTTCCATACGATACAAATGCTCAAGTATGGAACGATCGTTGCCGCCGGGATGACGCCAGGCAAAAAAGGCCAGAAGGTTGAAGGGGTCCCGGTCTTCAATACCATCCATGAAGCTGTGAAGTATGAGGGAGTCAACGCTTCGTGTATTTTTGTCCCTCCTCTTTTTGCTGCGGATGCGATCATGGAAAGCGCTTCCGAAGGCCTCCCGGTCGTCGTTTGCATCACTGAAGGAATCCCGGCTTTGGATATGGTAAAGGTGGCCAGCTTCCTGGAAGACAAACAGAGTGTTCTCATCGGTCCTAATTGCCCGGGAATCATTTCGCCCGGGAAGACCAAAGTTGGCATTATGCCTGGACACATCCACAGGCAAGGAAGCATTGGGGTTATTTCCCGGAGTGGAACCCTCACTTATGAAGTGGTGGATCAGCTCACGAGAGCCGGCCTGGGCCAATCCACATGCATCGGTATCGGGGGAGATGCCATCATAGGAACCACTTTCATCGACCATCTCAAATGGTTCAAAGCGGATCCCCAAACCAAGGGCGTGGTGATCATCGGCGAAATTGGGGGATCCGCAGAAGAGGAAGCAGCGGGTTATGTCAAAAGCGAATTCCCAAAGCGGGTGATTGCCTTCATCGCAGGCCAAACAGCGCCTCCAGATAAGAGAATGGGCCATGCGGGTGCGATTATTTCCGGTGGGAAAGGCAAGGCGCAGGACAAGATCAAGGCCCTCGATGATGCGGGAATCACGGTGGTCCGCAATCTGGGCAGGCTGGGAGAACTCGCTGTACAGGTGTTTGGAAAAGACTGATACAAACGCACTTATTCGTTCAACATTTCTGTGCTCCTCCCCAGCCTTCGCTCTCCTGTAGGAGCAAGCTCCTGCTTGCGATAACATCGCGACCGGGAGGTCGCTCCTAGAATTCTTGCAACTTATTTGACTTGCATACCCTTCAGTGTTAGAGTCCAATGAGGAAGACTCTCTCCTCCTCCCTCCGGCGTCGATCAAAGTTCTTATGAACTAAAACCATCGAGAGTGTGAGAGAATGGAGGAGCTCTTGTCCGTGCAGCAGATTCAGAGCCTTGGGTTGAACGATTCTCGCTTTCCTTTGCAGGTGAGAACGGGTTGAGCAGATGGCGGAGAGAGGCTGAAGACCCGCTCTACTAAAGGGGGCCTCTCCAGGGAGGCTGGGAAAAACCTGTTCTTTGAAGCGAGGAGTTCAGCAGATGAACAAGATCATTGACATGCAGGAAAAAATCGAGGGCAAGAAACAGAAAGAACAACTCGATAAGTATCGTGGCAGGGTGGAGACCATCCAAAAAATCGTCCAGTGCTCATCATGTCATTTCAGATGTGCCATGTGCGGGCTTCAGGTGAGTGGGGCTGACCCTGCGGATAAGACCCCCTTTGGATTTGCCCTTTGCGAAGGGTGCAAGTCAGAGTTTGAGGAGTATATGGCGATTTCCGGAGGCAAGAAAACCCCGGACGTTTTCTGGCATAACAGGGAATGGCTGGAGATTTGGACCGCCTGGCTAAGTTATAGAAAAGCGATTATTGCATTTACTGCGTCCCGCGAGTTCAAGCTCCTTGTAGAAGAACTCGGCAGCGGGTCTTAGAGAATGGAGGATTCCCATGTTTGGCTTGGGCATGCCCGAACTCATTGTGATCCTGGTGATCATTCTGATCATTTTTGGAGCAGGTAAGCTCCCTGAAATAGGGAGTGGTATAGGGAGAGGAATAAAGAATTTCAAGAAAGCGACCCACGAGGAGCCGGAAAAACTCTCCTCATCTGAGGAGAAGAAAAACAAGTCGGGCGAAGAGAGTTAGGCCTGCCCTCTAGAATGGAATGTCATCATCAGGGATAGCTACCGGTTCTTCCTGAGGAAAACGTTCTTCCGGTGTCTTGGCCGTGCCCCCCTTGCTCGGTGCCCCTAACATCTGCATGGTCTGTGCGATGATCTCAGTGGTGTAGCGCTTTTTCCCTTCCCGATCTTCCCAGGAGCGGGTCTGCAGTCGGCCTTCTACATAAACCTGGCTCCCCTTGTGCAAATACTCTCCGCAGATCTCTCCAAGCCGTGCCCACGCAACAACCTTGTGCCATTCAGTGCGCTCTTCTTTCTCGCCGTCCTTCCCCGTCCACTGTTCTTTGGTTGCAACGTTGAATGTGGCGACAGCCTTGCCGCTCGGGGTATAGCGCAATTCAGGGTCTGCACCCAGGTTTCCTACGATGATCACTTTGTTAATGCTTGCCATGCCAAGACCTCCCTTATTGATTGGTTTAACAAAGGGGATTCTTCTTGCTCTGTGGAAGTTATCATAACCCCTCCAGGATGATCAAGCCATTTGAATGATTTCCATATTGACTCGACTTAGCCTAAAGTATAAGCTGCTGTTAACTCAAAATAATTGCTGCAATAGCTGTTTGGGGTCAAGATGTTGAAGATGATCCCCCTTGGGGGGCTGGGTGAAATTGGGTTGAACATGATGGTCGTGGAGTGCGATCAGGATATCCTTATTCTGGACGCAGGTCTCATGTTTCCTGAGGAGTACATGCCCGGAGTGGACGTGGTCATCCCTGACTTTCAGTACCTCAAGGATCAAAAGCAGGATATCAAGGCCATCATCCTCACCCACGGCCATGAAGATCACATTGGCGCCATGCCCTTCTTTCTGAAGGAATTCAATGTACCCGTGTATGGCACAAGTTTTACCATCGAGCTTCTCAAGGAAAAGCTCAGGGAGCACCACCTCCTTCAAAGTACCATCCTCCATAAGGTCAAGCCTGGAGAAGTAGCGCGATTTGGTCCCTTTACGGTGGAGTACATCCGGGTGAATCACAGTATCGTTGACGGGGTCGGCCTGGCTATTGAAACACCGGAAGGGACTTTGATCCACTCAGGCGATTTCAAGATTGACCAGACACCTGTGGACGGCCAAGTCACGGACCTCGGCAGGTTTGCTTCCTACGGAGAAAAGGGCGTTCTTGCCCTTTTCTCTGATTCCACCAATGTGGAGAAAGAGGGCTTCACCCTCAGCGAAAAAGAGGTTCGGAAAACGCTTGAGGCAATTTTCGAATCATCCACGGGGAGGCTGATCGTTGCTGTTTTTGCTTCCAATATCACCCGAATTCAACAGGTCGTCAGCCTTGCCGTGAAATTCGGGCGAAAGGTCGTTTTCAGCGGAAAAAGCATGAAGACCAACGTAAGGATAGCCAAAGAGGAAGGCTTCATACAAGTTCCGCCCGATGCAGAGGTGAGCGAGAGCGCGGCTGATCGGCTAGCCGACGATAAAGTGGTCATGATCACCACAGGGAGTCAAGGGGAACCCATGTCATCCCTGACAAGGATAGCCCAGAACAGGCACAAGAGCATCAAGGTGAAAAAAGGGGATACCATCATCCTCTCCTCTCGGTTCATTCCTGGAAACGAGAAGGCGATCACCACGATCATCAACAACCTCTACCGGATGGGAGCAGAGGTCATCTATGAAAAAGTCTCGGCCATTCACTCCTCCGGCCACGCGTATCAGGAAGAACTCAAATTGATGCTCAATCTCGTAAAGCCCAGGTATTTCATCCCCATCCATGGAGAATACCGCCATCTCGTGAAGCATCACCATCTGGCCATGGAAACAGGAATGCCCGCTGAAAACTTGATCCTTGTGGAGAATGGCACCACGGTCTGTTTCCAAGATGGTAAGGCTACAATCGGCGCCAGAGTTCACACAGGAAGGATTCTGGTGGATGGCAAAGGCGTGGGGGATGTGGATGAGCTGGTGCTGAGGGATCGCAGAAGGTTGTCCGGTGATGGGGTCGTCATCGTTCTCCTCGCTGTGGACGATCAAACGGGAGAGGTCATTTACGGGCCTGATATCGTATCCAGAGGTTTTGTGTTCGAGGATCAGAGCGCGTCCATGCTGGAAGAGGCGAAGTGTGTCGTCCTGGAGGTGGTGGACGAAATCACCAACCGATCTCACATTGACTGGGCAGATGTAGGGCAGGATATTAAACGGGGATTGAAACGATTCTTCTATGATCTGGTCGAGAGACGGCCGCTGATACTGCCGATCATTATGCCGCTCTGACCGATTCTCGATAGAGGGTATTTATTTCTTGGCTAACAAATCAAGAAACGCAAGTAAGTCAAAGAGCGAAAGCAAGCCCATGAGGAAAGAAATTCGAGGCATCGTTTTCTTGCTCATAGCCGTCATGCTTGGGGTGAGCCTCTTTTCGTTTCACGCTGCAGACTCGGTTTTGGGGATCAAGACCGCCAGCTTCGTAAAAGCGCATAATCTTTTCGGTGTTGTGGGAGCGAATCTGGCGGGATGGATCTTCCTCACCCTTGGTTTTTCATCCTTCTGGCTGGTTGCCTTTTTCCTCATCATGGCTTTTCTCTCCTTTCGCGGCTACCCTCTCCCGTCCCCTCTGAAGAACATCGCTGCTATCTTCTGCCTTATATTCTCCTCTTGCGGCATTCTGAGTCTTCACTTCCCCCGTGAGGTGGCATACAGGGGAGGCAAAGTGCTCAGCGGCGGACTGACCGGCCACTATGTTGGGAGCCTTATGAAAAGCCTCCTCAACGATTTTGGGGCGTATGTGCTTCTCTCCGCCGTCTTTGTCATTTCCCTTATGGTCTGCACGGATGTCTCCTTTGCCCGGTTCTTCTCAAGGATCTCCTTCTGGGTCAGGAGCATTGTGAGAACATGCAGAGAGTACTTGCTGAAAAGAGAGGAGAAGCAAAGGAAGAGAAAAGTCAGAGAGGAGTACTTCGAGCAGGAAAAGGTTAAGCCGAAACGAAAAGTCACCATTGTGGAACCCAAGGCGGAAGTCCCCAAGAAGCCTGAGCAGGAAGCGTTCTCTTTCATGAATGTGGCGGGCGAATTCAAACTCCCATCCCTTGATCTCTTGAACAAAGCACCCGCAGAAAAAGGAATGGAAATAGAGAAAGAGAGCCTGGAGGCCAATGCCAGGCGCCTTGAGATGAAACTGGCCGACTTTGGTGTGGAAGGAGAGGTGGTGGAGATTCTCCCGGGCCCGGTGATTACGATGTATGAACTCAAGCCCGCACCCGGAGTCAAAATCAGCAAGGTGGCCGGTTTATCAGACGATCTTGCACTAGCCCTGAGAGCCCCCAGCGTGCGAATCGTCGCGCCCATACCAGGGAAGGCGGCCATAGGGATTGAGATACCGAACAACCAGAGGAGTCTCGTTTACCTCGAAGAAATCCTCTCCTCACAAGCATTCAGGAATTCTCCTCACAAATTGACCATCGGTCTTGGCAAGGACATCACGGGCGCTCCTTTTGTCACGGACCTGTCAAGGATGCCCCACCTTCTGGTGGCCGGCGCCACTGGCACAGGGAAAAGCGTCTGTCTGAATGCCATGATCAACAGTCTCTTGTTCAAAGCTTCGCCCGATATGGTTAGATTCCTCATGATCGACCCGAAAAGGATCGAGCTCACCACTTACAATGATGTTCCCCATCTCCTTCATCCCGTGGTGACAGAGCCAAAGGAGGCGACAAAGGCATTGCGATGGGCTGTGCGAGAAATGGAAAGGCGCTACATGCTTCTCTCTGACCGGGGAGTGCGAAACATCGAAGCATACAACCGCAAGATCCTGAAGGAGAAGAAACCCGAGGCCCCAGAAAAATCCGAAGGGGTGGATAAGCCCCTCCCCTATATCATTCTCGTCATCGATGAACTGGCAGACCTGATGATGACGTCTTCCAGGGAAGTGGAAGAAGAGATTACGCGGCTCGCACAAATGGCAAGGGCTGCGGGCATACACCTCGTCATCGCGACACAGCGACCCTCTGTGGACGTGCTCACCGGCATCATCAAGGCCAATTTCCCTGCCCGCATTTCGTTCCAGGTCTCCTCCAGGGTGGACTCCAGGACCATTCTGGATAACATCGGCGCCGAAAATCTACTCGGCCAAGGGGATATGCTTTTCCTTCCACCGGGTGTCGGACGGATTATGAGGATTCACGGGGCTTACATCTCCGAGGAAGAAATCAAGAGGGTGACGGACTTCCTGAAAATCCAGATGAAACCCAATTATGACCCCACGATCATGACCGAAGTGATTAGTGATGAAGAAACAGAAGAGGATGACATCGAGCTGGATGAAAAGTATGACAAGGCCGTGGAACTTGTCACTCAGACAGGCCAGGCGTCCATCTCCATGGTCCAGCGCAAACTGCGGGTCGGATACAACCGTGCGGCCCGCATGATCGAGGCCATGGAAAAACAGGGCATTGTCGGCCCCTCTGACGGCATCAGGCCAAGGGAAGTTTACGGTCAC
>JAHECH010000264.1 GCA_024641835.1 Deltaproteobacteria bacterium | reverse complement strand
CATGAGCTCACCCAGGGCTTTGCCCTCCCCTGTCTTTTCCACCTGCTCGTTATGTCTGGCGATCAGGTTCGAAAGATGGAGCGCTCCACTTAGAGAAGCGATACCCCCACCGACAAAGAGGACATCCACATCCATGACTTCTCTATCTGCCACTTCTCAAACACCTCCCTATTCCCCGTGCTCCGCATTTGTGCACAAGTTTTTTCGTATAGCATACCCAAAAAATAAAGTGCAAGCCAAAAGTACGACAAAAAAGCCCCGGCTGCCTTTTGAGCAACCGGGGCTTGGTTAAGTTAACCATTGATGACTAGACACCAGGCATGGTCCAGATGTCTTTCTTGGAGAACTTCCACTCTCCCGACTTGCGATCCCATGTGCAGTTGACAAAGCACTTCCAGTTCTTGTCATCCATCTTGGGCTTGTCTGATCTGAAGTAGTAGCCCGGCCACCGGGTCTCTTCTCTGAAGAGGATCGCCCGGATGTGAGCCTCAGCCTGCCAGGTCCTCTGGTTGTTTTCCCAGACCCTCATCAGCTCATGATGCTCCCTGGCACCCATCTTCTCGGAATCTTCTTTCAGAAGAGCCATCAGTTCCAGACCTCTCTGGCACAGGAAGTTGCTGGTCTTGAACGCGGATACGACGCCGCCCGCATACTCATCCATGAGCTTCTGGAGGCGATGCAGGTACTGTCTCGGCAAGACGTAGTTGGCGTTCACCTCTGGATCCGTGGTCTCGTCCTTGTGCTTCTCCCAGAGATCGAGTGGACGCAGGATCTTCTCCTTCAGCTTCTCCACCTCGGCCATGTCCACTTTGGGCTCTTTGCCTTTTTCGACGATGAACTTGATGGCCGACTTTCCGGCGATCCTTCCTTCAGCATGGGAGCCTGAAGAGAATTTATGGCTGGACGCACCGGAACCATCGCCCACTGCAAAGAGGCCTTCCACAGTGGTCATGTTCGTGTAGCCCCATTTGTAAGGTGTAGGCAGATCCTCAGGACCGCTCACCCAAGCACCCGAGGCGCCGGAATGGGAGCCGATGAAGTAGGGCTCGCATGCGGCGATCTCTGAGTGCTTCTCTTCGGGCTTCACATTCTGGCCTGCCCAGAGAATGGCCTGGGAAATGGTCATGTCCAGGAAGTCTTCCCACGCCTCGCTCTCCAGCTCCTTCATCTTCTTTTTGAAGGCCTTGGGATCATCCTTGTATTCAGAAGCTATATTCTTAATGGCCTCATCCGTCTCCATATAGAGCGGGCCATAACCCTGTTCCATATCCAGCATGCCGAGGTAGTTTCTCAGGTTGGCCGGAATCGGTTTGGCCAAGCCATAGGGTGCCCAGTTATTCAGCTCTTCCTTCCTCACGACCATGTAGTCGCCACCCACGGCGCTGATGGCACGGGATTTAAAGAGGAGGAACCATGCGCCGACCGGGCCGTACGCATCCTTGAACCTCACCGGGATGAAGCGCACTTCCTGGCAGGTCATTTCCGCGCCCGCTTTAATCGTGAAGTAGGCGCTGGAGGCTGAGTTAAAGGGCGGATACCAGGACCGGCCAAAGCCTTCACCCACGGACCGGGGACGGAACACATGGACCGCGCCCCCCATGCCGACGATGACAGCCTTTGCCTTGAATACATAAAATTTGTCTTCCCTTGTGCTGAAGCCCACGGCCCCCACAACGCGGTTACCATCCAGAAGAGGCTCAACCACAAACACCCTCTCAAAAATCTCGCCGCCCGCCGCAGCGATCGCATTCTTGGCTGCCTCCGCAATGATGACCTTATAAGACTCACCATTGATCATGAGCTGCCACCGGCCTTCGTGCACATACTTGCCCTTCTCGTCTTTCCAAATCTTCAGGCCCCATTTCTCGAAAAGATGGACCGTGGAATCCACGTGGCGGGCGATATTGTAGACCAGGTCTTCCCTGGAAATGCCCATCAGGTCCTGGCGAACGTAGCGGACGTAGTCCTCAACCGTATTTTCGCCGTCCCTGATACCGACATATTGGTTGATGGCCGAAAGACCCATGGCCACGGCACCGCTTCTATCAAGCGCTGCCTTGTCGACCAACGTCACCTTCAGGCCCTTCTTTTTTGCCCAATAGGACGCCTCTGTGGCAGCCCCGCATGCTGAAAACCCCCCACCGAGTATCAGGAGGTCAGTCTCAACAACTACAGTTTCCCATTTTGCCATATCTCCACCTCCTTTTACTTTCTTGTGGGAACTTCTTTGAGCCCGAGGGAGCCCGGCTCTGTGGCCAGTGCCTGGCTCTTCAGGTCATCATGGGTTGAGTAACCGCCAAGCGGATCCGCTGATCCTTCAGGAGTTGTCCTGGTGGGGAACTTGAACCGCTTGAGTGAACCATCCCGGAACTTCACCGTCCACATAATATCCTCAGAACCTCTGAGGGGTGTCGCACTTGCCCCCATGGGGATAAAGTCCGCGTATCCGCGAACATCCATGGCCTGCTGGGGGCAGATCTTGACGCAGCACATTCACTCCCAGCACATCTGAGGATCACGGTTGTATGCTTTCATCTTTTCCTTGTCCAAAACCATAAGGTCGTTAGGGCAGATATACATGCATGCCGTCTTGTCCTGCCCTTTGCAACCATCGCATTTCTGCGTAATCACATAGCTTGGCATTATCACACCTCCTAGAAGATTAACGAATTAGTTGAAATCCCACGTTTCGGTCATTGAAAAATTTCTTCCAGCTCTACCCCCTTTCTTCGGAATAGCTCTCCTTTGCGGGAGAGTTTAACGTTAATGAAAAAGAACTTCTCCCGGCCGGGGCACTTCTCCCGGCCGGGGCACTTCCCCTGGCCGGGGCACTTCCCTTGGCCGGGGAAGTGGTTTCACCTTACTTCTTCTTCACATCGCCTGTCGCAGCGCCATGCAGCTTGATTTCTACTTTCTCTTCCAGATGCTGATAATAGTCCTGAAGGACTTTCGCCACTTCAGGTCTTGAGAACTCCACAGGCAGCTGTCCGCCTTCTGAGAGGGTCTTTCTGACCATGGTTCCCGAGAGAAGGAGTCTGTCTTCCTTGCCATGAGGGCAAGTCTTCATTGAAGCCATGCCGCCGCACTTGCGACACCAGAAGGTCCAGTCGATGTTCAGGTTCTGGCATTTCAAGGCTCCCTTGGGAATCTCATCGAAGATCTTTTGTGCATCAAAAGGTCCGTAATAATCACCCACCCCCGCATGGTCGCGGCCGATGATCATGTGGGTGCAGCCATAGTTCTGCCGGAAGACGGCATGGAGCAAAGCTTCCCTGGGGCCGGCGTAGCGCATCTCCATGGGATACCCTCCCTGGACCACCGTGCCTTTCACAAAGTAGTTGTCCACGAGGACCTGGATAGCCTTGACACGCACGTCTGCCGGAATATCGCCTGCTTTCAACTTTCCGACCAGTTGATGGATGTAAACACCGTCCATGACTTCCACAGCGATCTTGGCAAGGAACTCGTGGGATCGATGCATGGGGTTTCTGAGCTGGAGCGCTGCAATGCGCTTCCATCCCAGGTCCTGAAAAATCTTCCGGGAGTCCGCAGGCCTTTGGTAGAGGCCTTTGAACTGCTCGGGATAATAGCTCTCACTCAAGACCTTGATCTTGCCCGCCAGATTGTACTTGCCCTGGGCCATGACCTTGGCAACCCCGGGGTGCTCCGGATCAGTGGTCTTGAAAATGGCTTTGCACTCGTATTCTTTCTCGATGGTATATTTCTCGGTCACTTGCATCGTGGCGATGGTTGCCCCTGTTTCTTCGTCATCCAGAGCAATATCGTCACCTTTCTTGACACTTTCGTCGTCGGTGGAAGCGGTTATGGGAATGGGCCAGAAGGTCCCGTCGGCCATGGTGAATTTGTCGCAGACGCCCTTCCAGTCCGCTTTTGTCATGAAACCGGTGAGGGGCGTAAAAGCGCCGATACCCATCATGATGGCGTCTGAAGTTTCCCTTGTGGTGATCGTGATGTGTTTGAGGTTCTTCGCTCTCTTCACCTCCGCATCGAGCTCTTTTCCCTGGAGCAAGAGAGGCATCAGTTTTTCTTGTTTGCCATGGGGTGCAATGAGATCTGCCATAGATCATCCTCCTCTTATTCAATCTCTTTTTTCAAATCGAACAGCAAGGCGCAACCGCCCTCATTTCCTCGAAACATCAAAGAGCCTGCTTATGCAGCACTTTTTTGAATCAGAGTGAACGTTTTGGTAGGCCGCGAATTTTCTCTGAATTCATTGAATAACTACATCCTTCACCCAATGACCGGGTCCCCGCGGCACTTTTGCCTTGTGGGCGCGACCGTACCTGCTGCAAGTTCTCTTTGCGCATCGGATACGGTCAAAAACAGGAAGGAACCGCTTGCCCTACAAGAAACTGTAATTTATTTCCAATGATCGCAGGGTGTCAAGAAAAAACGAACAGATGATCTGAAAAATAGGGAACCTGAATTCCCACCCTATTGACTTGGCCTCCCAATCCGGCTAAAAGTCTCTTCACTTTTTTCTCTTCTTGAAGTAAGCCTGAAAATCAGGAAGGCTTGGTCATTGGTTGGGTTATTATCGATGGATGTGATTATCCTCGGATCCGGGACAGGAACTCCCATGGCGCACAGGGCTTCGCCATCCCTCCTCTTTTATCCCGGAGACGGCCCGGTTCTCTTTGACATGGGTCCAGGCACGTTGCGTCAGCTTTCTCGGACAGGCATTCCTCATCAGAAGCTGAAGCAGATCTTTATCACTCACTTTCATCCGGATCATTCGGCGGACTTGATTCATTTCATGTTTGCCACGCGAAATCCCTCGGTATTGAAAAAGAGGGAACCATTTATGATTACAGGGCCCCAGGGCCTGAAGGATTTTCTGGCGGGGCTGAAAAAAGCCTATGGAAAGTGGCTCGATCTCCCTTCTGAAATCATGGGCGTGGATGAAATGGATCTAGCCAAGCCAGACGCGAGAACCTATCCCTCCTTTACCCTGTTCTCCCAGCCGTTGAATCACACCCCCAACTCCATCGCTTATCGTATTGAGCTTCCCTCTGGAAAGTCCGCAGTCTATTCCGGTGACACAGGATTTTGCCCGGAGATCATCGCCTTCGCCCGGGGGGCGGATTTGCTTATCCTTGAATCCTCTCTCCCGGATGGTGAGGAAGCGGAAGGTCACCTGACGCCGGCTCAAGCAGGCCGCATTGCCTCCTCGGCCAAGGTGAAGAGGCTCGTTCTCCTCCACTTTTACCCGGAGGTTTTGACGGTGGATATCCCCGGGGAGTGCCGCAAAAATTTTCTGGGCGAGCTGATCCTGGGGAGCGATCTCCTGCACCTTTCCTTTTGAATGCTTAAGTTTGCAGCAGTTACTACTGGGAGCATCAAACTGTTTGCGTAACCTAACTACACGGAGCATGGGGGTTTTCTGAAGTGACTGGCGGGAGGCCGCTGTCCTTTTCGTGACTTATCCGTGGGGGAAGCCGCAGCTCCGCCGCAGGCGGAGAATGAGGAGGGGGCAGAACTCCCCCATGGATAAGTCACTGAAAAGACCAGGCCGGGAGACTTGGAACGAAAGAAAGGCCCCAGGCCCCGCAAAAACGTAAACAATATATTGCTCTCCTTAGTATGTTGTGAAAGGAGTCATAAGATGAGCAAACCAAGGATAGGGTTTATCGGTATTGGGGTGATGGGAGCGCCTATGTCCGGTAACCTCGCGAAGGCAGGGTATACGCTTACAATACACGACATAAATCGCGCCAATGTAGACCGTGTAGCCGAAGCGCATGAAGGCATTATGGCCGCGGAGACACCGAGGGCGATTGCGGAGGTCTCCGATATCGTGATCACGATGTTGCCGTCAGGAGCCTATGTTCGTGAAGTTGCATTGGGCGACAACGGCTTGATCGATGGCTTTCGGGCTGGTGCTTTGCTTCTCGATACCTCTTCTTCCGAACCCTGGCTGACGGTCGAGACCGCCGGGGCACTCGCTGATAAGGGCGTAGACATGGTGGATGCGCCTGTCTCCGGTGCCCTGGCCGGTGCACAGGCAGCAGAACTCGTGTTCATGGTGGGCGGCGAAAAAGGGCCAGTATCACGCGTGTCCCCCTTGCTTCAAATCATGGGGAAGAAGGTATTTCACCTCGGCCCTGTGGGGGCGGGGCATACCATGAAATGTATCAACAATCTCATCACTGCCCTGACTTTTATGGCGACAGTAGAGGGTCTGACGATTGGAAAACAGTTCGGTCTCGACCCGAATGTCATGACCGATGTGTTGAATCTGTCCACGGGAATGTCGTGGATCAGCCAGACTCATATCAAGCAGCGCATCACCAGTCGGAAATTCGATGACCCGTTCAGGCTGGACCTCATGGTAAAGGATATGGGTATCGCCATGGAACTCG
>JAHECH010000263.1 GCA_024641835.1 Deltaproteobacteria bacterium | reverse complement strand
TGTCCTCATGGCAGATTGGTTTTTCACCAAGAACGGGGTCCAGAATAAAGTGGAGATTGAACTCGTTTCACCTCTGGGAGGCATCTTCACAAAGCCGGTGGCAGCCAAGAAGTTCGGCGAATTTGCTTCCCTCAAGAACGTCAAGTTCACCGGGAACTTCGATATCGCTCAGGTCAACGCCCAGGAGAAAACCATAGAGTCCCATAAAGGCGATAAGATACCCTACGATCTTCTGATCTCTATTCCGCCCAACTTTGGTGCGCAGTTTGTCACAGATTCGGGCATAGGAGATCCCATGTGCTACGTCGATACGGACCACTCTACTCTCAGAGCCAAGAAATACGACCACATCTATGTCATCGGAGATGCCACCAATGTCCCGACATCCAAAGCAGGAGCCGTGGCCCATTACGAGTCCGACACGGTGGTGGAAAACCTGGTCCGTGAAATAGAGGGCCAGGAACCCAAGCCCACTTTTGACGGCCATGCCACCTGTTTTATATGTTCAGGCTATGAGAGAGCCCTGTTGATTGACTTCAACTACCAGACCGAGCCTCTGCCCGGCAAATTCCCTTTCCCGGGCCTCGGCCCCTTCGATCTTCTGGGCGAGAGCACCTTCAATTACTACGGCAAAATGATGTTCAAGTGGGTCTATTATAACCTGATGCTTAAAGGGAGTGAGTTGCCCCTTGAAAACCAAATGACCATGGCCGGCAAGATGCGCCAGAGCTTCTGATGAAAAATCAAGGAGGAGTCCATGACCAACGAAGAATTGATTTTGCAGCGTTTAGATCATATTGAGTCGCAGCTCGCTCCTTTGGCCAACACCGTAAAAAACGTTAGCGAGCTTAAAGACGACTTCAGCCCCTTGGCCAACAACGCGGTCAAACTACTCATAAAGGAATTGCAGGATGTTGAATCCGGTTTCCAGCTAAAGGATCTTTTGGAGATGTTGAAGCAACTCCTCAGAAGCGTCCGCAACATCACGTATTCATTGAATCAGCTGGGAAACATAGTCGACTTTGTCACCACCCTGGAGCCTTTGCTCAGGGCTTCGGTGCCCCAACTAATCAGCTACCTTGACGACATGGAGCAGAGGGGCGTATTCCGAATCCTCAACGCCACTTTGGGCGTTCGCGCGAAGATCGCGAAAGCGTACACGCCCGAGGACATAGAGCAGATTGGCGACGGCTTGGTGGCCTTGCTCGGGATAGCGAAAAAGCTCACGACCCCACAGACCACCGCCTTCCTGGAAGCTTTTGCTGAGATGCCTTCAAGGTTGGATCTGAAGGCTGCCAAAGATGTCGGGCCGTTCGGCCTGCTCTGGGCCAGCTCCAGCAAAGAGGTGAAGGAAGGTCTTGGGGTATTGATAGAACTGACCAAGGGGCTCGGGAAACTAAAGGAAGTCGCCGCTCCGGCAAATGCCCCATCTTGAGGCTCGCCTCGCTCGTTTCTGCTTCTCTGCGCGGCTATGGGGAACACGCCGCAAAGTTCGAGAGACGAATACTCTCTCTAAACCCTGGGTTAGTTGATCAGGATGAGGAGGATGGGTGAAAAACCAAAGCTATTCACATTCCGTCAGAGCAAAACCAAAAATCGGAGTGATCGTGGTTGACATTCAGGGGGATTTCACTACCTGGAAAAAAGGCTCCCTGGCTGTGGAAGGGACAGACAAGGCTTTCATTGACAAGGTGAAGAAGGCGACAGCAGCCCTGAAGAAAAAAGGTTGCGTGATGTTTGCCACTCAGGACTGGCATCCAGCAGATCACATCTCCTTTTTCACGAATCATTCGGGGAAAAAGGCTTTTGAAGTCATCCAGATCGATGGGAGGACACAGGTCCTCTGGCCGCCTCATTGCGTACAGAATACGCAAAATGCCAAGGTCCTTTTGGACAATAAGCTCTTTAAAGCCATCGTCAAAAAAGGGAAAGACAGGCGATTCGACAGTTATTCAGGCTTTCAGGACGACGGGGGAGCCAAGACAGAGTTGGACAGTCTCTTGAAAAAGCAGGGGATCAAAGAGGTCATCGTCTACGGCATTGCGGCGGACTACTGTGTGAAGGCTACGGCCATGGATGCGGTTGCGGCGGGATACAAAGTAACCGTGATTGAGGATCTCTGCAAGGGCGTCGCCCCGGATACGACGGCAAAGGCTCTTCAGGAGATGAAGGATAAAGGAATTAAGATTGAAAGAGAACTGAAAATCTGAGAGCCGGAACTCTCACATACTTCCTGTGGTCACCAGGAGTCGTTTTCCTAATCGGCCTGCTTTACAGAGAGAATGTATCCCTTGTTGAGGATGAGGCTGTTTTGATCCCGCCATAACGAGATGTACTGCGGGGTGTAATTCAGGAAATCGCTCAGTCTCAACTTGTCCGGAGGCAGGTCTGTAAAAAACTTACCCTCCATAATCTCGCCGTTCAAAAGCTCCACCTTAGCTGGAATCGCCACGGCCTCGAGATTGTCCGGGAAGCTCTCTCCGGATGGCAGTGAGAGATACATGATCTCGGTCTTACCGATCAGGAGAATTTCGTCGGTCAGGATATCCTCCAAGGGGATGAATGTCTTTTCCGAGTTTAGGACATCCAGGATCGTCTCCGCACCCGGATGGTTTTCAGCGTGGTAAGCCAAAAAGAAGTGAACATCCAAGGATCCTTCAGTACTGAAGCAGATGGTCGCCTTTTGCTTGAATTTTTCTACTTTCAAGAGGCCATGTCCTTTCTGTGCTGGTTAGAGTATCGTCTTGTTCTGCCTGCCGACCAGTGTCATCGCTTGTGTGAGGGCATGTTGCCTATGAACTGTTAATCCAACTGCCTGATATAGTCAAGGCAGATTTTAAACTCTGCAGATTGACCCAACTCCTTGCTCTCAGTTCTTTCACCGCGCTGTGCCCACATCTCTGGACCCCCCCGTTTCCGTGGTACCTCTCAGAAAGTCCCTTAAAAGCTAAAATGAGAACTTGCAATTCTTCTTGGGTCTAACATAGGAACTGAAATTTCCTGTTTTGGTTCCTGCCGGGTTAACGCCTCATTCCCTTTTTAAATTTGAAATGATTCTAATCCCTTAAGGCATTCGACTCCCCCCTCCGAAGCTCTTTGTGGATTGAACTGAGAAGAAATGGGTCTGATTCGACAACCTTCGTTTTCTCCCGCCCTGAAATATCGGAATAATAAGTTCCTATCTTTTTCTGCACTCAAAAAAAACCCTTTTAGTTTCAATAGATTATGGTTTTGGCACAAATCTCGCTCTAAACCCAGTAGGTAAATTTATTTTGAGGGATTTCAGAAGAGTCGTGGAGAACCTCTTTTCAACCATGCTCCAAGCGTGTAACCCATAATCTTGGAAGGAGGATGATACCCTAAGAAAAAAGACAGGAGGATGAATGTGAAATGAGTGAGGATTGCTCGAGAACTGAGCCCAGTGGAAAGCCGCCCTGGGGATTACTTTCCTGCATTGATCTTTATGAATGCGATCCCGACATCATCCGTGACGCGGAAGCGATCAAGAAATTCGTCGTTCAGCTTTGTGATCTCATCAAAATGAAGCGTTTTGGTGAGACGCAGGTAATTCATTTTGGGGAGAATGAGAGGGTGGCTGGCTTTTCAATGACCCAGCTTATTGAGACTTCTCTTATCTCCGCCCATTTTGCCAATCAGTCCAATACCACTTACCTTGACGTATTTAGCTGCAAAACGTACGACCCTGAGATTGTCGCCGAATTTGCCAAGAAATTCTTCAAGGCAAAAAGACTGAGACGCCAGAGCCTCTATCGTGAGTAAATTCGAGGTCCCATGGCGCCGTCTCAGTCCTCATCTGCGAACGCAGTGATTGGCAATGATTTGAAAGACCGTAGGGATAAAACATGATGACGAAAAAAATGATTACAGACCTGGGCGCTTGCAAGCGTCTCTGGGATTCGTTCGTCCAAATTGCCAACCTTTCCGACCTTTGGGACTTCCGTTTCTGCTTTCATAAGCACTATCAGCACAGCTTGCACTTTCTCACATTTGAGGAGCGACAGGAAGTCCTCGCAGTGCTCCCTCTCGTCCACCATCCTGACAAGGACATTTACGTCTTCTTTCCCGGCGAGACGTGGAATGGGAAGACATGGCTTGAGCGCACCTTCGTTTATTGCAGACGGCCCCAGGAGATCGGGCGTTTCCTTTCAGGGTGCCCTGAGCAAACCTACCTCAGATATATAGACTGGGATGACGCACCTTCCGTTTCCGAGTTCGAGATCGATGAGATAGGATACCTCCTCCGCCCTCAAGATTTCGCATATGACCTCGAAGCATATTACAAGAGATTCACCTGGAAAAAACTAAAAGCCATAAAAAAAGAAATCGCATCCCTGCTTTCACCAGGAAGCTCCTGGCATATCAACCGTCTCTCCGACTACGATCTTCTCGTGAATATGAACCTAGGTAAGTTCGGCGATACCTCTTACTTCTATGACAGTCGCTTTGCTGAAAGCTTCAGGGATGTGATGCACATGCTCGCTCAGAGAGGATGGTTGCGTATGGTGAGCCTCCAGATTGGAGGCGAAACAGTGGCGGTAGATATGGGCGCTCTATTCAACAACACCTTTGTGGTATTTCTTGGCGCCACCCATCCCGACTTTCCCGGTGTCGCCAAGGTGATGAACATGCAGCATATTGAATTTGCCTGCCAGCACCGGGTTTCCAAGGTGGACTTCCTCTGCGGCGATTTCTACTGGAAAAAGCTCTGGCACCTCGATCCACAACCTCTTTACAAGTATGTCTCCCCTGCGCTGAAATCAGAATCAAGAGTGCCGCAGGAGCGACAAGAACTGGATCTGATCCTGCCGATGGCTGAAATGGGTGCTGCTGGATTTTGAGTGAGAGAAGCCGAAAGAGCCATGCCCACGAACCCGGTGCCGTGGTCGTGGTGGGAACGACGCCCGATTACATAGCTAAACTCCACCGCGAGCATCCGGGCCAGCTTATTTTCCTCGTTGACTGCCGGTTCAAAGGCAACCCTTTCCTGGATGGCGTTCCGCCTACCGCTTTGCTCTTCACCTCTCTCGGAGACCTAGAAGAAACGTACCGGAAAACCCTCCTTTTCCTTGAACCAACGGGAATACCCTTGAAAGGCATGGCCTGTTTTGATTGCGACTCCCTTCTCCTCGCAAGCCGGTTGGCATCCCGATTGAAACTCAGGTTTCCCCCGTGGCAGGCAATTGTCCGATCAAGAGACAAGTTTGAATCAAGAAAAGCCTGGTCCGCCGCTGGCATTGCCTCCCCTGCAGCCATCCTAGCATCAGACTTGGACCACACGCTCCACTTCTTTCGAACCCAGGGGGAAGACATTGTTCTCAAGCCTGTCTCAGGAAGCGGGAGCGAACTCCTCTTTCACTGCAAAAGCGAAGATGAAGTGAAGCGATCTGTGGCTGTGATGGAAGAGCAACTGCCCAGGCGCCAAACCAACCCTCTGTTCCAACCTTTTCCCCATCCACTTCAGCAATCTTGCATTGACCCCTGTCGGGGATGGGTTGTGGAGGAGTTCATTCCAGGTCAGGAGTTCAGTTGCGATTTTGAGTTTCAGGATGGGCAAATCAAGTTCATCCGGGAAACGGGAAAAGTCAGAGCGCTCGATCGTCCTTTCGGCAGTGTCCTTGCCTACACCTTTCCTCCACGATACCCATCAGGATTCAGAAAGGAGACGCTCCAAAAAGTTTTGATCAAGGCAGTGGGCGCTCTTGGCTTCGATTGGGGCTATTTCATGGTGGACTACATCGTTCGTAGCGGGATTCCAATGCTCATTGAAATGACGCCCAGGCCAGGAGGAGACTCTATTCCAGACCTCGTCAGGGTCGGGGCAGGACCGAACGTGCTGGACATTTATTTGGATTTTGTTTGCGGAAAATTCGAGCCTTTTCCCAAAGAAGCTTCCCTTGCCCCCGAATCCTTTGCAAGCATCAACCTTTTTGCTCCGAAGGAGGGAAGGATATTCCATCTGGACGGGTCAAGAATCACCTCTCTCCCCCACGTGAAGGGCCTTTTTTTCAAGAAGAACGTTGGGGACCGGATTGTTCTCCCACCCAAAGACTATGACAACAGGCTCTTGGGCTATTGCATTGTCGCCCTGGAGCCTCAGCCTGATATCCTCTCTGAGTGCCATAAGCTTGAAGAGCTGCTGGCTGTAGCCATTCGTGATGCTTAAGCTGGCCTGTCTCTCGTACTACAGGTGTTCTGCCGGAGAAGAACTGTCATTGTCATCTCGACCCATTCGACGAGCTCAGGGTAAACTCCGGGAGAGATCTTGACAATTCAAAGGTTCTGTCAGGACATCGCACCGGGCTGGAAAGGACATTAGAGTGCCGATCTCCGAATTCCTCCTTAACTCCCTTAGGGCGATCAAAA
>JAHECH010000262.1 GCA_024641835.1 Deltaproteobacteria bacterium | reverse complement strand
CCGAGGCTTTCCACCTGTTCCTTGGCAGCCGATCGTACATCGAAGGCGGACACAATGGCGCCCAGCCGCTTGGCCGTGGCAATGGCCTGAAGCCCTGCGACTCCGGTCCCCAGGACAAGCACGCGCGCTGGCGCAATGGTGCCTGCCGCCGTCATCATCATCGGGAAAAGCCTGCCGAAGTGGTAGGCCGCGTCGATGACCGCCTTGTACCCTGCAAGGTTGCTTTGAGAGGAGAGGACGTCCATGCTCTGGGCGCGGGTGATGCGGGGCAGCAGTTCCAGGGCCATGGTGGTGACTTTCTTTTCCGCGTAAACCTTCACCTGGTCGCGGTTGACGAGCGCGTCCAGCATGGCGATGAGTGTCTGGCCTGGTCGAAGCAGGGCCATTTCGTCCACTTCCAGTATTGGTTCCACAAGGGGCCGCTGCACCTTGAGGACGACATCGGCCTCACGGAAAAGCGCTTCGGCGTCCGGCACGATCCTCGCGCCCGCCTCCTGGTAGAACCTGTCAGGGAAGAAGGATGCGTTACCCGCCTCCTTTTCCACAAGGAGCTCGAGGCCCATGGCGGCCAGTTTTTTCACGGTTTCCGGGGAAGCGGCGACTCGCTTCTCCGAAGGCCTGCGTTCTTTTGGGATTCCGATTTTCATGGGAGCATCCTCCCTTGCCCCAGTCGGAGCAAGCTGCGCTACTCATATTATTTAAATATCATCTAAAGAGCAGCTATTTTCAAGCCTTAAACCGCCATATTCATACCCCAAAATGCGCTTTTAACAGGAGACTCTTGTGCGCCACCTAATCCTTAAGAAACGTTCAAAGGTGTTCGCGTGGGGCGGCGACACACGGAAAGGGCTGGGGCCTTTTGTTGCCTTCCAAGGCTCCCGGATTGGTCTTTTCCACGACTTATCTGCGAAAGAAGCTTGCCTCCGTCGCTCCCCTCGCCTGCGCTTGGGGCAGGCACCGGAATCCAGCCTATTCAACTCCTCTGGACCCCGGCTTCCGCCGGGGTGACAGGGCAGACCAGCGAGATTTCCCTTAAGTCAACGTCATTCGGTCCGACTCCCGCATTCACGCATTCTTTCAAAGCAAAAGCAACGAACCCGTGACCCAAGAGGGTGTGGATTAGGATATAGGTGTCTCTTGAAAAAGACGTTTGAGGCTTTAACTAATACACATACGGATGACTTAGAGTCTTGTCCTAACTCACAAATTTGAGGTTAGGGTTCCAGAAGGAAATGTCGTTTCCTCTCTCCATATCAGTGTAGAGAGAGGCGAGGAAGTGCAGGTGATGTGATAATGCCCGAATTAGGTGAGGATCACGAGATACCCCTGGCTTCCACCGGAACAGACCCTCGTAACAAGCTCCTGCGGCATGAATCACCTACCCTGGCACATCGCCTTCGGGAAGCTCCAGGCCACGGGAGAACCAAAGAATTTTCTGAGCGGGTGAAGGGGACAGGGCCAAAAGATCTTGCCGTCTTAATTCCACTTCAGGCTGAATTCATTATGATTGCCGAGCTCCAGACGAGTGCCCAGCTTCTTACACTCCCTATCCAACCTATCCCTCAGCCACACTGAATCTGTTTGTGAGGCTCGATTTATTCTAAAGCGTTTAATCTGTGTCGGAATCAAGCAAAGCTCAATGAGTTCTCCGGTCGTTGGTTCCATGCTCAAAAGGTACATTAAGCCCAGATCATCCCTGAAGTCTTCATTGCCGCCGATGCCTTCATAGTCATTCAGAAAATCACCACAGCCGTGTAACACGGGTTTTCCTCTGTACACCTCAATCCCTCTTGCATGATGAGAAGAATGCCCGTGAATGACATCGACGCCTGCCTTGTCGATGAGGGCGTGCGCGAATTCCTTCTGTTCCTTGGGTATTGCATATCCCCAGTTGCCTCCCCAATGAATGGAGGCAACAATGATATCACCCCGCTGTTTCACTCCTTTCACTTTCTCTCCGATGTGATGGACCGTTTTATCTGAAAAGTCTTTTAAGAGATTTACACCCGGGCCGTTTTCTGAAGCCGCCCAGTTCCTGGGCACTCCACTCGTCTCAGAGGCGAAAGCGAAGACGACAACCCTTCCCTTTTCTCCAGCCTCCAGCACCGCAGGGCTCTCAGCTTCTTCAAGATTCAGTCCTGCCCCTGCACTTCTCACATTCATCCTGCGCAAGGTCTTCAAAGTCTCCGTAAGGCCCGAGTATCCCCAGTCGAGGACATGGTTATTGGCGAGGGAGCAAAAATCTATCTTCGCTGCTCTCAAGCAAGGGGCATTCTTTGGATGCATTCTGTAGTTGATGCCCTTGCCTTTCCAGTAGTCGTCACTCTCTGTGACGCTCGTCTCCAGGTTGATCAGCCTCAAATCAGGGGCGGCTCGATCCAGTTCTCCCCCTGCGTCCCCCCAGATGTAAGAAAAGTCCACCCGTCTTGGAATCGGGCCGCTCATTCCCTCGGCAATATCCACATATTGTCTCGCGTCTTTGATGTACGGCTCATAGAGCACAGGGTCGTTCGGGTAGGGCAACACTTGATCGATGCCTCTCCCCGTCATGACGTCGCCGCACATGAACATCTTGATCAAATGAGGCTCTACCCTCGCTTTGCTCGACTCCCTTTGCCCCGCATCCTGCATGGTAAAGAACCTCTCTTCAGTCTCACCTTCAACCTGCTCACCCGGTGTTTCCGACGCACTCTATACAACCCTAACACTCTAAAAAGGGATTCAGCCGTCCGAGCGGTAGAAATGAAAGATCTTTTCGGCAATCACGGAGGTAACTGCTCCATGGCGGAGGGGAAGACCGCAGAGGTCACAGGACTGTGAGGAGGAGGTCATTTACTCGCCTTTGCGGGTATAGAGTCTGGCAGGAAGCCAGAGAAACTCTAAAATACCGGATTTCCGCCTTCGAGACTGTGTCATATCTTGTCATCCCGGCCAAGCTCCGCGAAGCGGGACGCGAGCCGGGATCCAGGGTAGTTGATATCGCTAGCTTTCCTGGATTCCGGATCTCGGCCGCCAGAGGCGTCCTCGTCCGGAATGACGTGCAAAAGGCCATTACGACACACTCTCTTTCGCGGGAATGACACAAAAGACAACAAAAAGCCGTTTTTCAGCCTCTCCTAATGACGGATGCCGAGGGACTTGACATGAGCAATGATGCGCCATCGGTCCATGGCTTCAACGGTCGTGGCCAGAGGAGGCTGCCGGCCTTCGGGAATGCCGTAGCTGATCTCTTTAAAAAAGACGCCGTCTGAAAGAGACTGGACCTTGGCGCTCCTCAAATCCGTCGGCAGGGGCTGAAAGCTCTGACCCACGGCGCCGTTTCCGTCATAGTTTTTCCCATGGCACTGGGCGCAGTAAGTGAAGTAAAGCACTTTGCCCAGCTTGAGGGTCTCAGGGTCGTTTCCAGGGAACGGAGATCTCAACGCCTCCGTCGGTGTGCTTTTGAAAACCTCCTCCCCGCCGTCCGTGGGGACGACGCCCCCGGGCATAACGAGAGGAAGATCCTCAAGAGGTCGTACGCCGGGCGTCTCCCACATGCGGCCGTATTTGAAGTTGTTGTCATAGAATATGAGGCCCTCATAGGCCACCAGGATGACCACTCCGAGAGCGACAAAGAACAGAAAATACTTCTTCACCTATTCCCCCTTCTGGCCTCTTACATGCTGCGGATAGGGAAGCGGCTGGTATATGGCATAGGGAGACTCTCCAGGGACGTCTTTCGCCGGTCTAAGATCCCAACCGGGTTGCCCTTGATCTCCCACTACGTAAAAGGCAAAAAACCCGGTGAGGACAATACCCGCCACCAAAAGGAGGACAATGACCCAGGTGCCCAGAACCGATTCTCTTGGAACGCTCTCTACCATACCGGTATCCTCGTTCATTTTAGAGTGACATAAGTCGCCTCATGCGGGATGCCGGGCAGCCCCGCAGAGGTACACGGTCCAAGGTACACGGTACACGGTTGAACGCAGTATGGCATTGATTGCTTTTCCTTGCACCGTGCGCCCTGCGCCATGAACCGTTCCTGTGCCTGCCTGGTAATAAATACGGCGCCCTGGCTGAGGTGGAGTTTTCCCAAAGGATTCGCGAAACCGAACATTAAATCTTCCTCCCCATCAGGCCGCTCACCAGAATGTACACGAACCCCCAGATCACCCAACCCACGATGATCAGGATCAGAGCAAGGGGAAAAGGCGACCTTCTGTCCTCGACGCCATCCGGAAAAATATGGTAAGTCTTCTCTCCATTCCTTTCCGGATCCGATCCTCGAAAATGGGAGCGGGCGAGAGCCATTCCAAAAAGAAAAATGAAAACCAGGGTCGGGAAAAGGTAAAGCATGATGTGCTGCCAATTCAGGAGATCAAAAAACCTCATACTCTTGGCTCCATAAAAGGGCTATCGTCCCCACTCAGGATTCCCCGGTGGACTTCCACATACATATCTTTGTCGGCAACAAAATTCGAATCCAGAAATTCGAAATTCGAAACAAATTCAAAGCACAAATGCTTTAATTTTCAAAACAGAAATCCGCCGATCGATGGTTTTGGTCATTTGAATTTGGGCCCTTGGATATTGTTTCGAATTTCGTGCTTCGGATTTCGGATTTTCGACATCTGCCCATCTTGCAAGGTGGACACACTCACATTCTAATCACGGCTTGCCTCCAAAAAGGAGGGCAAACAAAAGCACCGCCCCGGTCGCTGCGAGGCCCAGAAGGACCAATGCTCCCAGGGCATAAGCCTCGTAGCGGTTGAAACGGGAAACCTTCACGCGACAGGTCGGCCGCTCGTCCTCCAGTGCTAAAAACCGCGCCCTTTCCTGGTCCTTGAACTGGCCCCTGCTCAAAGCCCAGAAAAACACGATAAGACTGATCGCGAATCCGATGACCATATAAGCGATGAAATAGGGATAATACATGGTTCAAGGCTCGTAAGCCGCGGGAATCCCAACGCTCTTCTCTCCCGCGTCGCTCTGGTTGATGAAATAGACAGCGACGTAGTTGCCCACGTCCCAGATCTTTTCAGATTCAAGATCGCGCTTGAAATAAGGCATGGCCGTGCCGGTGATGCCGTTCATGATCTGGTAGTAGAGAATCCCGCCCGAAATGCCCCTCCCCTTGAGCACGGTGAAATTCAAGGGTGGGGGGTAAAGATACGGCTGAGCAGGCCCCATCCCGTCGCCGATCGGGCTGTGGCATCCGAGACAGAAATTCTGGAAGATGACATGGCCCCTGGCCAGCCCCGCCTCACTCGTGGGATAGGGATCGGTCAGGTTCCGCCACCCTTCGGGAACGTGGGAGTGGAGCCACGCCACATTCGCCTCCGGGCCGGCTTCATAAGCCTGGATTGCCTTCTCTTTCCAGTATCTTTGCCTTTCCACGCGCCGGTCCGCATTCTTCAGGCCCAAACTCTGCTTGTACGCGATCAAGAGCTTAATCTTATCCAGTCCAAGAAACTCAAAGGGCGGCATAATGGAACTGGGCCTCGTGTATCTCGGATTGGTGAAATGGGCCACGTGCCAGTCATCAGGATGTTCGCCTCCTTCCTGAGACAGGTCGGGGCCCGTCCTTTCAGACCCCAGGAGAATAGGCCGGTCCGCAGCGTAATCTCCCGCCTGGGCAATCCTCTCAGCCCCGAGGCCCCAGTCGATCGACCGGATGGACTGGGTATGACAATAGCCACAGCCGTTCGCCATGTAGATGGCCCTCCCCAGGGTCTCTGTCTGGGAACGAGCCCGAAAGATCTCGGAGGGCGATTCATCCGCGGTGATGTAAGGCATGAAGACCACGACAAAGACCACTGCCGCGAGAATGAGAAGACTTCCCACGATCAGGGTGACAGGCGTCATTTTCATGGCTTCCCTCCTGAAGCAGGGACAAGGGAACGGATGATGTTGTACAAGCCGATAAGGGCGCCGCTGACGACCATCACTCCCAGAGAAGCCCGGATCACGTAGTATACATGGATCTCCGGCAGAACTCTGTAAACCGTCTCAGCGTTGAGCCAGGCATTCCCCTGGATTAAGCCCACGATCGTGAGAACCACAGTGAACCCGGAAACACCCATTAAGATCAGCCAGTACTGAAAGTCTGCCAGGAATCGGCTGTAGAGAGGTCTTCCTGTCATTCTCGGAATGATGTAATACAAGCCTCCCAAGGCGATCATGCCTGAAAAACCCAGAACCCCGACATGGGCATGCCCCACGACCCAGTTGTTGAAATGGGTCACCCGCTGCACCTGAGGCAGGGCCATCATGGATCCCTGGATGCTCACGAAAAAGTACATGATGGTTCCTGTGAAGATGAATTTTGCGCCGACGTCTGCGTGGACCTCCCCCAGCTTCCCCTTGGCGGTGTACCAGATATTGATCAGGAAGACCATGACCGGAAC
>JAHECH010000261.1 GCA_024641835.1 Deltaproteobacteria bacterium | reverse complement strand
CCTTGAATTCCTTAGGGTCGAGGAGAGGTATTCGCCTCTTTTCCGCTTCGGCCACGATGGCTCGTCCAAGGGGATGTTCCGATCCCTTTTCAGCGGATGCTGTCAGGCTGAGGAGTTCTTCTTGGCTCTTCAACAGGCCGTCACCAGCAATCACATCCGTCACGATCGGCTTGCCCATGGTAATGGTCCCTGTCTTGTCGAGCACGATAGCGTTAAGCTTCGTGGCCATCTCCAAAGCCTCGCTGTTTTTGAAGAGTATCCCTTTTTCGGCCCCCTTGCCTGTTCCCGCCATGATGGCGGTTGGCGTGGCAAGCCCGAGAGCACAAGGGCAAGCGATCACCAGAACCGCTACCATCCGGATCATGGCTGGAACAAACTCACCTCCGATGAGCCACCACAAGATAAAGGTGATGAAGGCAATCCCGATGACACCGGGCACGAATACGGAAGCGACTTTGTCTGCAAGGGCCTGCACAGGAGCCTTGCTTCCCTGCGCTTCCTGAACCATGCGTATAATCCTCGCAAGGGCCGTGTCTTTCCCCACTTTCCGGGCTTCAAACTTGATCAATCCCTCGCCATTGATGGTGCCCGCGGCAACACTGTCTCCGGGCCGCTTGTCCACGGGAATAGGCTCACCCGTGAGCATGGATTCATCCACAGTTGACTCGCCTTCGAGGATGATCCCGTCCACAGGCATGGATTCCCCCGGTCTCACAACCACTTCGTCACCTACCTTGACCTGGGAAAGAGAGATGACTTTCTCTTTCCCATTCACCATGATGGTCGCAGTCTTTGGGCGGAGGCCCATCAGTTTCCGGATCGCACCGCCGGTTCTGCCTTTGGTTCTTGATTCCAGCATCTTGCCCAGTTTGATCAGGGTGATGATCACTGCTGAAGTCTCGAAGTAGACGTGGTGTCCGAAAAATGGGAAAAGGAGGAGGACAAGGGAATAGAAATAGGCAACCGAAGAGCCCATGGCAACAAGAACGTCCATGTTCGCGCTCTTGTTCTTCAGGCTTTTCCATCCGCCCGTGTAATAATCCCAGCCCGTGTAAAACTGGACAGGCGTTGCGAGAACAAGGAAGAGCCAGTTCACCCAGCCAGCTCGGCTCCAGGGACCGAAGAGGCCAAAATCTCTCCCCATGCTGAGGATGAAAAGAGGTATGGTGAACAATAGACCTACGAGAAATTTCCTTGTTTGATCCTTGATTTCTTCTTTTCTTGCCGCTGCCTCCGCATCCTCTCCCTCCAGAGTATCATCAGGACGAATCGCGCCGTAGCCTGCATTCTCTATGGCGGCGATGATCTCATCCAGGCTCGTCACTGTGGGGACGTATTCAACACTCGCTCTTTCGGATGCAAAGTTCACCGATGCATCCGTCACTCCGGGAACCTTTCTCTTCAGAGTCCTTTCAATCGTCATGGCACAGTTCGCGCATGTCATCCCTGTCACCGGAATCTCAATCGCTGTTTTTGCGACCCCATAACCTGCATCCTTAATCTTTTCTACGAGGTTCTGCATTTGAACCTCATCCGGATCAAAGGATATGGAAGCGTTCTCGGTCGCAAAATTGACGCGCGCCTCTTTGACGCCGGGAACCTTCTTGACCGCCCTCTCAATGTTAAACGCGCAGCTGGCGCACGTCATGCCGGTGACAGGAATGGTGACACTCTTATCAGCCATGGAATCGCTCTCTAGTCAGCAACGGGATAGTTGATCGTCCTCAAAGTGGACTTGATCTTTTCAAGGCTCGCCGGCGCATCCCAGGTCACCGTAATCTCTTTTCTTTGGGGATCTCCCTCCACTTTAGAAATGCCCTTGATCTCACCCAATTCCCTCTTGATAGCCATCACGCAGTGGCCGCAACTGATGTTTGGAACAGACATCTTTTTTGTTTCCATGTGATTACTCTCCTTTCGGTTTTTTCATGTTTCAATCGATCACATTATAAATAAGGACAATTTGCGATATTTCAATGTGATCCAACACCATATTGGGATCGCTTCGCTTGAGGAGCACTTCACTTCGTTCCGTTCGAGGAGCGCTCGGCTTCCGGTTCTCCGCAGCAGATCTACTGCGAAGGGTGAAAGCCTCGCTTGAGGCAACTACTTTCTCGTCTTTTCCCTCAAGGGCGGCTATGCAGCCCGCTCCTCAAGACGCTTTAGCGCCGGTCCTCAAGCCCCGCCAGGGGCGCTCAGTTTCTCCTTTGGAAGAGACCCCCGCGGCCCCTCAGGCGTTTCTAGTACCCCTCTGTCCTGTAAGGAATGTGGGACATAGTCGGTTTAATGCAAGGGAACCCAGGAGCCATGATCATGAGAGAGCACCCTGTTTTTGCTGGATCGCGCTCACTGCCAACACAGGTGTATCACCCGCGTGAAGCACCTTGTCCGTCACGCTTCCAAAGACCCATCTCCCTATGCCCGAGCGTCCATGGGTAGACATGGCGATGAGGTCAATGCCATTTGCCTCTGCGTAGTCAAGGATCTTGTCTGCCGCCGATCCCATGAGCACGACCTTCGACGTGTGCAACCCTTTACGCTTCAGCGCTTCTTCCGCCTTCACCAGATAATCCATGGCCGATGCTTTTCTCTGTTCCTCTTCCTTTTGCAACACAGCCGGTGACATGGCCATGTAGGCCTCGCCCGCGATGGGCGGCTTCAGCAGATCATACACCTGGAGGAGAATCATTTCCCCATCGAATGCTCTCGCCAGAGCTTCCGCTTGAGGAATCGCCTTCTCACCTGCCTCAGATCCATCCAGAGGAACCAGAATCTTTCTGAAGAGCTTCCGCTGTTCGAGATCTCTCCTGGTTGATCCTTTCTTGATGAGCATCACGGGCCTGCTTGTAGCCCTGAGCACTTTTGCTGCGATGTTTCCAAGCAGCCAGGGCCCAGGCCCCGAGTGCCCGCGGCTTGCCATCACAATGAGGTTCACGTTGTTCTCATCGGCAAACCTCAGGATCTCATGAGCCGGCTTGCCAGGAAGAATTTTGCTCTGGATCTTTGTCTCTCCTTTGTGTTCCAATCTTTCGAAACAATCCTTCGTCTCCTCTGTGATCGTTTTCAGATAGTGCTCGTAAAGGCTGTCTTTTTCAGTCCCTGCAGGTTCCACGACGCTCACAAGAAGCGTCTCTGCTCCGAATTTGGCCGAAATCTGCTCGGCATAAGGAAGAGCCATCTCCGCCGCGCTCGATCCATCCAGTGGAACCATGATTTTCTCATACATAGCCCAACCCCTCCTTCCTCCATGAACCGGTTCAAGAGATGAAGAAAAATCGACTTGCGGCATCGCTTCATGACCCTTTCGCAGCCGGCAGAGCAAGGATTCCGAAAAAGCTTCGTCAATCATTCACGCGTTGCAATCTGATCACAGGTCTCTGAGCTGCGGAAAAGGATGACCTGATTAAACCATCCATTTAGGTCGTCCCGCTTTCTTCAGCAAGCACCGCGGATCCACATGAAGGGACGAGGATAATATGTTTAGGGGATTCTCCTAATAGATCTGATAAAAAATTAAGGCGAGATTTATCCGTTTCAAGCAGGAATATGAGGGGTGGCTCATCACCACCCCCTATTTCCCCCTAGTACCAGCAAGAGCCGGGGCCATAGCCCGCTCTGTACATGCCGCCTCCCATGCCGGGGCCATATCCCGTGGCACGGCCGTATCCCATGGCACGGCCGTATCCGCCACTCCAGGGTCCAAAGCCTCTTCCATAGTCCGCATCAGGGCTGATCTTGCGTGCCTCGAGGGCGAGGGTAATCTGCTCCTGGGCCATCTTGGCTTGCAAATCGCTGATCTCCTTCTGGAGAGCCTTTGCTTTTTCAGGATCAGGCTTGGATGTGTTGAGCTGGACATTCAGCTCGGACTGCTTCGCCCAAAGCTGGCTTCTGAGTTGGGCTGTCTGATCAAAGAACTTCTGGTATAGCTTATCAAGCTGCTCCCTCTGTTCGTCCGTGACGTTACCCGCCCATCCACCATAGGCTCCGCCATGGTACGGGCAGTATCCTGGTCTGCCCTGAGCGTATCGGCCTCTTCCCCAGCCAGGACCCTGAGCCAACGCCGGAACAGCCAGAGCCACGGCCAGTACCATGATTCCTGTAAGGGTTGCTATTTTTTTCATCTTCCTGCCTCCTCGTATAACTTTTACTTTTTGCCTTTTTCTCAAGGCAAAGGTTGTGCCAGAAGCCCTTTAATGCTCATAACATATTCAAATCGTGGCATAATTCTTGTATGCCTAAATTATGTAAGCACTTTCATTTGTATCTAGCGAACATAAAGATGTATAAAAAGTACTCAAATGGATATCCAGTTGAGTAAAAATGAGCCACACTTGAAGCCATAAAGCACATGAAAAAGCATATGAAACACCCGTGGATCACTATTCCTCCATGGCTCATCTTCGGAGCGCTCCTCATTTTGTTCCCGATTTTTGTTTTCTGGACCTTGCAAAATCTTCACACCCAGAAAGAGGATATGGTGAGGGTTTTGGTGGAAAAAGGTGCGGCTCTCATCCGATCTCTTGAAGCAGGTACAAGAACGGGAATGATGGGGATGATGGGCATGCACGGAGGAAGTTTTCGCTTGCAGTGGTTGCTCACGGAGACGGCTAAGGAGCCCGATATCTTTTATATCCTGGTTACGGATGTAAATGGAACGGTTATCGCCCATAGCGATCCAGACAAAGTGGGCGGTGCCCACGGGAAGGAAATGGATCTCCAGAAGATAGCCCGCTCCGACAAAGTGCAATGGAGGCAAGTGTCAAGCCCTGGCGGGCATGATATTTTTGAAGTTTTTCGCCGTTTTTCTCCCTCCCTGTTTCCTGGTGGAGGTGGCCGAGGCAGGTCGCTCCGTGGACCTTGGCAGAGGGATTTTCCGGAGGCGGCTGTGCCTGAGGAGGGGATCATCTTTGTCGGTCTCGAAATGGGGCCTATTGATGCTGCGCGAAAGGAGGACACTCGGCACACCCTCATCATGGCCTCCATTTTCCTGTTGGTTGGGTTTGCCGGCATCGTCTCTCTTTTCCTCGCTCAAGCTTATCGCACCGCGCGTACATCCCTCACAAGGATTAAGGCCTTTTCTGATCAGGTCGTTGACAACATGCCTGTGGGTCTCATGACCATTGACGCAGAGGGGAAGATCGCCTCATTCAATCAGGCTGCAGAGGCCATCCTCCGCTTTAACAGCAGGGAAGTGGTGGGCAAAATGGCTTCTCAGGTTCTGCCCGTGCATTTGTGCGGCTTGACTCCGGGATCCAAAGACCCGGCAACGACTGTCGAAAAGGAAATCGAATGCTCCCTGCCGGAAGGAAAATCCATTCCCATGGATGTGACCATCTCTCCATTAGAAGGTGACGAGGGGACATTCTGGGGTCATATTATCCTTTTCAGGGATCTTACAGAGGTCCGAACCCTTCAGAGGGAAATTGAGACGAGCCGGCGCCTTGCCTCCCTTGGCAAGCTCGCAGCAGGCGTCGCCCATGAAATCAGGAACCCCCTGAGTTCCATTAAAGGATTTGCCACCTACTTCAGAGAAAGATACAAGGCTCACCCTGAAGACCAAAAAAGTGCAGAGATCATGATTCAGGAAGTGGATCGCTTGAACAGGGTCATCACTCAACTCCTGGACTTCGCCCGTCCCTTGAGCATTGAGAAGAAGCGGACGTCTCTCCACAACCTCATCAATCACACTCTGAAAATGATCGAAAGGCAGGCGAGGGAGAAAAACATCGGGTTGGAAAAAGTCATTCCGGCAGATATCGGTGAGGTTAAGGTTGATCCCGACCGGATCAGTCAGGTCCTGCTCAATCTCTATCTCAATGCCATAGAAGCAATGGGAGAGCGGGGAGGGATTCTGAGTGTAGCCCTTTCCCGGGAAACTGACCCCTTTCCTGCGGTGAAGATCGCTATTTCAGACACAGGCGTAGGCATCAAGAAGGAGGACCTTGAACACATCTTCGACCCATACTTTACCACCAAGTCCTCCGGGACAGGGTTAGGGCTGGCCATAGTCCATAAAATCGTAGAGGCTCACAGAGGAGAAATCAGAGTTCAAAGTGACCCTGGACAGGCTACAACGTTTTCCCTCTATTTCCCTCTCTCTCAAAGATCTGACTCTTACCCATAAGTGCTGGCACTGGACACAGGGGTACTAGAAACGCTTAAGGGGCCGCGGAGGTCTCTTTCAAAATAGAGAAACGAAGGCAACGCTGCCTGGCAACCAGCTTTAGGTGATGCGTGAGGCGGGCGGAGGGCTTCCCGGGAATAACCATCCAAGACCATGCATGGGAACGACTGATGAAACCTCGCCGCCCGCCTTCGCTGCCACCTTTTTGCATAGTCATTCCCAGGCTCTCTTCGTTTCCTCATTTTGAAAGAGACCCCCACGACCCC
>JAHECH010000260.1 GCA_024641835.1 Deltaproteobacteria bacterium | reverse complement strand
ATCTGCGAGGGAAACTTGCCCCCTCCACCGTTCCCCTCGCCTGCGCTCGGGGCCGGGGCTTCCCCCACAGATAAGTCGTGAAAAGACGGCGCCCTCCCGCCAGTCACTCCAGAAAAGGCCCCAGCCCTTTCCGTCGTGAGGCTCGTAGCAGGAGATCAAACTTGTGTAAGCCCATGTAAACACTTTTGAACGTTTCTCATATGTTACATAGATAGGAGTTAGGCAACATTCTGTTGGGGAGTTTTTGGGATGAGTTCAAATCGCGTCGCAACCCGGATCGCTGAAATTCCTTTTGCAGGTATCAGGAAGGTTTTTGAGAAGGCTGCCCGACTCGAAGCGGACGGCGTCAAAGTCATCCATTTCGAAATCGGAAGGCCTGACTTTGATACCCCCGGCCACATCAAGCAGGCCGCCCTGGAGGCCCTGCAACAGGGGATGGTGCATTATACAGCGAACAGCGGCATTATGGAGCTCCGTCAGGCCATTGCCGAGTCAATCCAGAGGTACAAAAACCTGAGCTACGATCCCGCCACAGAGATCATGGTGACTGCAGGAGGCCAGGAGGCCATGTATCTGAGCCTCCAAGCCATTCTCGAACCTGGTGACGAAGTCCTCGTGCCCGATCCGGGCTACCCCCAGTTCTCCTCCTGCGTCAAACTGGCCGGGGGTGTGCCTGTGCCGCTTCCTCTCAAACCTGAGAAGAATTTCGCACCTGACCTTGACGCAACGGGAACTCTCCTGACAGACCGCACCAGAGCGATCATTGTCAATTCCCCGCACAATCCCACGGGTGCGGTGCTTACATCCGGACAGATTCGCAATACCTGCGATTTTGCAAGAGAGCGGGACCTTCTGATTCTCTCGGACGAAGCCTATGACAGGATCCTTTATGAGGGCGACGATTTTCTCAGCCCTGCCGCTGTTCCGGAAATGAAAGAAAGAAGCCTTGTCTGGGGTTCCCTTTCCAAAACTTATGCCATGACAGGCTGGCGCATTGGCTACCTCGCTGCTCCCGCCGATGTAGTCGCTGCAACGATCAAAATGCAACAAAATGTGATGCTCTCTGTATGCTCCTTTGCTCAAGCTGGAGCTGTGGCTGCCATAAAGGGGCCCCAGGATTGTGTGGACAGAATGGTGAATGAATTTGATCGCAGGCGCCACGCGATTCTGGAAGGGATTGCCAAATGCCCAGGCCTTAGCTGTGACGCATTGCCTCTGGGGGCATTTTATGTCTTTGCGAAGCATGATGTTCCAGGGTGGACATCCGCTTCATTGGCTGATCGCCTGCTGGAACAGGCTGGTGTCGCTGCCGTGCCGGGTACTGCCTTTGGAACCCACGGAGAAGGGTATATTCGCATCTCTTATGCGACGTCTCATGAAGACTGTATGGATGGAATGGAGCGTATTGTGAGGTGCATGACCGAATTGATCCGCTGAGAACGGCAGCGCCTTACAGGGGACTAATTCAATGAATTTCTGAGACGTGATACCAGCAGGTTGCTGACAAAGACCCGATGGGCAGGCTGATCAAAAACGTTCAGATGCAAGGCACCTGAAATTCCGAGGAGTGAGGCGTACATGGAAGTACGCCGCAACGACGAGGAATGAGGGTAACGACGCAGATGGGCGTTTTTCATCAGTCTGCTGGGGGCTGGGTTCATCCCCGCCGGATTATAACCGATGAAACCGAAAGTACTGAGCATTCTGCCTTTAAAACGCTTTCAGGAAGCTGGGGCGATTCTCCCGGAACAACTCGACCTCCATTTCAACGAGGTCCTCACGGAGGATGAAATTATTTCTGCTTGCCATGGAATGGATTTTCTTCTGGTGCCAGCCCCATATCCTCCCATTACAGCAAGGGTGCTCGAAAACAGCCCTTCCATCCGAATGATCCAGACCTCAGGAGCGGGTTACGACAAGGTGGATATGCAAAGTGCCGCCAGGCTTAAGATTCCCGTGGCCAACTCGCCTGGACATAACGTCACCGCAGTGGCTGAATTCACCATCGCGTTGCTCATCGCTCTTCAGCGGCACTTCGTGCTGGCCGACAGAGAGATCAAGACGGGTCATTATTCCAACGTGAGAGAGCGCTTCTTTGAGTCAGGTCTGGGTGAAGTGAGCGACACCCGATTGGGTCTTCTGGGTTTTGGGATGATCGGTAGAAAGGTGGCCCAACTGGCACGGTTCCTTGGTGCCAAGGTAAGTTATTTCGATATCCTGCGGGCTCCTGAGGCTGTGCAGAGTGACCCGGATGTCACGTTCAGACCGATGGAGGAACTTCTTTCTTCCTGCGACGTCCTCAGCCTGCACCTACCCCTTACGAAGCAGACAAGAGGCATCATCGGCAGTCGGGAGTTCAGCCTAATGCCTCAGGGCTCGTTGTTCATCAATACTTCTCGGGGAGAGCTGGTGGACTCCAAAGCCCTCGCCTACGCGCTGGAGACGGAGCACCTGGGCGGCGCCGCCATAGACACCCTCTACCCGGAGCCTCCACCGTCAAACCATCCCCTGCTCAACCTCTCTTCCCCAGGGCGGGATAGGCTCCTCATCACTCCTCACATTGCCGGCATCACGAAAGGAGCACTGAAGAGGATGTTCGAGGCAGCCCTTGGAAATATTCTGAGAGTTGCTTCTGGTGAGTCTCCGAAGAATGTGGTGAACGGGGTCACAGATGCGAGGCAAACATAATAACGAAAAAGGGCTAGCCGCTGTTCAGCTAACCCTTTCAAGTGATACGCTTTTTGGAATGCCGAGACACAGAATCGAACTGTGGACACGCGGATTTTCAGTCCGCTGCTCTACCGACTGAGCTATCTCGGCAAGGTGGGCGCATTATAGACACACAAAATGGCCAGGTCAAGTGATTTTGATAGCTCAGTTAAGCCTGCTTCGGTTCTTCCTCCACTTCAATGTCCAAGTTCAGGTCATCAAGGTCAATGGCGTCTCCTTCGTCCCCGGAAGCTTCTGAGGCTGCCCCCTTTTTAGCATCTTCTTTGCCAGCATCTTCCAAAGTCAATTCTTCTGAGAGAGGGATTTCGTCCAATGTAATCTCGTCCATATCAATTGGCTTGTCTGCTTTGCCTGTAGCGGCATCTTTCTTACCCACTTCCAGGTCCCCAGTATCGTTGATCTTGAGATCATCCAGCTTGAGCTCGATTTGTCCCCCTTCTTCGGTCCCTTCCTCAGGGCTCAATTCAAGTGAACCAAGGTCGATTTCATTTTCTTCCTGCTTTTCCATAGCAGCAGTTTCCTGGCCAGCTCCGAGAACCGTCTCCCGATCTACGGTGCCTTGCTCCAGAGTGAGGCTGTCCGATTCCAGGGAAAGTTCATCGCTCCCGGAGTCATCCAGATCAAGGTCGGAAAGAGACTTCCCGCCTGTGTCAAGCTCGAACTCCCCTGTGTCCTTACCAGGCTTCCCGTCATCGGCTTCCAGGCTTAGATCAAGCTCCTCAGATCTCTCAAGACTGGCCCTACCCGCGTCCATGACGGTGGAGTCATCGAAGCTCTGCACAGCTTCGCGGGTGAAACCCACAGGCGTCGAATCGGCAACCGAAAGTTCAGCGCCGGATCCGCCTGCCTGTCCGGTCAATGCCCCCAGCAGGGAAAGGGGATTGGGCTTAAAAGCGGGAAGATTGAGTTTTTCCTGTTCTGATGAAATATCTTTCCCGCACTTAGGGCATGAGAGGTTGTAATCGAAGCTCACATAGCCACACTTGGGACATTTCATTCTTGACTCCTAAATTATATTTTAATTCAACTTAATTAAATCTAAACGAGATAGAAAAGGATATTTTTCGTATACCAGATTATGACAATTATAAATATCATAAGTTTTGCTATCGGTCAAGTACTTAGAATTTGGAAGAATTATCGTTCCCTATTCTGGTTTGTGCATATCAACAATCAGTGCAAGGAATTGGTAACGTTCAAAAGTGTTTACACGGGCTCACAAAAAGGGTCTCTTACAACGAGCCTCACGACGGAAAGGGCTGGAGCTTTTTCCGGGTGCGGCGGGGCCCCATGCAAACGCTTTTGAACCATCCCACCCTACTCTTTCCCCATATAAAAGCCGGGATAGTCGAGGGTGGACATGGGAGTACCCGTGGAAACCATCCGGGCATCCACAATTTCCCCAACAAAAAGAGTGTGATTACCAGGTGAGTACCTTGCCCGCACCGTGCACTCCAAATAGCCAAGGCAGTCTTTCAGAATGGGGCAACCGGTCTTGCCCTTTGACCGAGCAATAGCCGAGAATTTCTCTTCAATATCTGACTTCTTGAACCGGAAAAGGAGGTCTCTCTGCTTTGAGGTGATGAGATGGAGGGCAAAGGAACCACTCTTTTCGATAAGCTGCTGAGAATAACGGTTCGGGTGAACCGCCACTAGAACCATGGGCGGCTCATAAGAGACCTGGCATACCCATGAGGCAATCATTCCATTAATGATTTCACCATCCGCAGAAGTGAGGACGTAAATCCCGTGAACCATGCCTGCAAGCGTTTCTAACCAGTTCTCATTGAGCATCGTATCACCTCTTCCTATGGGTACATCGCTCAATAGCTTCTCTTGCCAGTTTGTCGCATCTTTCGTTTTCCTTGTGTCCTTTGTGGCCTTTGGTCCATTGCCACTCTATCCGGTGGATTTTGCCCAATTCCAGGAGTCTCTCCCACAGATCCCTGTTGAGAACAGGTTCCTTTTTGGAATTGATCCACTTCCTTTGAATCCACTTCTCAACCCACTCCGTCATGCCTCTCACAACATAGTTTGAATCTGTGACGACCCTTACACGGCACGGCCTTTTGAGAATGAGGAGACCTTGAATCACAGCCATCATTTCCATTCGGTTATTGGTGGTTTCGTGATCACACCCTGAGATCTCTTTTGTTTTATCCCCATATCTCAGGATAGCACCATAACCGCCGGGCCCTGGGTTGCCGCTGCATGCGCCGTCTGCATACAGTTCCACGATGGCATCTTTTCTTTTGTCCATGATCCCCCCCTTATCCCGAGGCGCATGCTCCCCCTTACCCTATCCTTCCACAAAAGGGAAGGAAGTACATGCTGGGAAGGATTGGAGTCAGACAACGACTTTCTATATTCAGGGAAAAATCAGATTCTTAGATTTCTGAATATCCTGCTCCACCGGTTTCCGACGCTGGGGTTCGAAGGGGTGCGAGAAATCATTCAAGAGAACAAGGCGGCCATTCATTGGAAAAACCGAGGACTAAAAAGAAACCACGAGCCCTACGACAACGAAGGGGTCACCATCATCGAGACCGAGGAAGATCGGATACCGGAAAATTCTCGCAGGGGCTTTTTCAGCAACCTGCTAGTTGAAGAACCTACCTCTGATCCAAATATCGATCTCCGGTTTTTCCGGGTAATTGGTTTTGAGCCTCAAAATTCCTTGGTAGTAGTTGCCTGCATTGGGAAGGCTGGTGAAACACACCTCGTACAGCTTTCCCGCTTCTAACTCGTCAATCCTGTATGTGAGTTTATTGTTGAGGTCGAAGTCGAGGGGTTGAATTTTGAGAGGCTTATCCAGCTCTGCGCTGATCCTTATGCTTTTACTCACTGTGTGTGCTGTGTTGCCCTGAAGATAAACCAACCTGCTGGAGACATGGATGGGGACTTTCACATAACCAGAGAAAGAAAGGGTCTCTACTTGTTTCACGGGATCGTTGGTATAGACTGTGGCCGTCTTGTGCAGAAGCCCTTCGTATCCCGAGGTATTCAATTTCAGCGTAATCTTGCCCTCCCCGCCGGGGAGGATGGTCCTGTCAAAGTAGGCTACTGCGCAGCCTCACCCTGGTCTGACCGTCCGTATTTGAAGAAGCTGGGTGCCTTCATTCAAGACCCTAAAGGCATGCTCGACGATTTTACCTTCTTGCACTTCCTTAAAATCGAATTCCTTTTCTTCGATTACCATTTTGGGGCCGGGCGCGGTCTGAGCAGAAGTCGCGGGGGGAACAAGAGCCGTCAAAAATAAGGCGATGATCACGATGAACAGTTTCTTCATGGAAACCTCCTGGGGCATGAGGCCTTTCTTGAGCTCCTTTCAGAAGACCGGGGTCGTGTGCCCTATTCTTCGCAGCAAATTAGAACAGGGGCAGGACACCCTCAAGAGATGGTTGTCAAAACTCAAAAAGTATACCACAATGTGGAAAAAGGTGACAAGAGAATTGTAATGACAGGGCCACTGGAACTCCTATAGAATACCGGATACCCTATGCTTCTGGAACTCTCGATGTGAACAAGAAGCCTCCAAAGCCGAAGAAAAAGAGCATGCGAAGCAAGCCATCCCGGACCGGGCGGGGCGAGACTGCGACCGACGGGAGGATGGAGGGCAAGGCGGTGGGGTTTCGTGGGATCGCCAGGGACGTGACGGAGAGATTCAAGGC
>JAHECH010000259.1 GCA_024641835.1 Deltaproteobacteria bacterium | reverse complement strand
GACCCATTCCATATCCGTAGCCATACCCGGGACCCATCATGCCAGGACCCATTCCGTAGCCATAGCCAGGTCCCATCATGCCGGGGCCCATCCCGTAGCCATACCCGGGACCCATCATGCCGGGGCCCATCCCGTAGCCATACCCGGGACCCATCATGCCGGGGCCCATCCCATAGCCATACCCATAACCCGGACCCGTCGCTCCAGGACCCGCAGGCTGCGCAAAGATCGTTGCGGTACCAAAAAAGGCCATCAGGCCCACCATACACATAATGACTATTATCTTTTTCATCACAAACCTCCTCATGCTCTAAAGTTGAAATGCTGAATGGAACAACCATATACCTAACGACACAAATATTTGCCCCCCTTCTCTCCTCGCCTCACCTCCTTCCCTATCCTCCTCCGATGAACGCGATAGATGCCCGAGAAGATTGACTTCGGGTTGAGGCGTTCATAGCCTTCACAGCCCCAGTCTGTCGTTGGATCAACCTCTTCCGCACAGTCTGTGTCGTAATCCGGCAAAATCGCCGTATCAATGGGGTTAATCCTGTATCCTATTCCCCCTTTTTCTTAAGGAACTTCTCCGGATCTTTTGAGAATGCGTCTTTGCAGCCAGCTGCACAGAAGTAGTATGTCTTACCTTTGTAGTCGTACTTGGCCGCTGCCTTATTCTCATCCACATTCATTTTGCAAACCGGATCAATAGCCATTTTCCTTACCTCCTTTCTTTTGACAATATCTTGTGGCTCTTTCAAGAGCCGTCGCTCTAAAGGCCCCACAAAGGAAGAGGCTGAACAAGGGAGTCCTGCTTTATGACGCAGTGAGCAGAGGTGCCTTGAACCGCCTCAACCTGAGGGCATTGGTAACTACGGTGACCGAAGAGAGCCCCATCGCTGCAGCCGCAAATATGGGATTGAGCAATATCCCAAAAAAGGGAAACAGCACCCCTGCGGCCACAGGGATCAGAATGCTATTATAAGCAAAGGCCCAAAACAAGTTTTGCTTGATATTTCTTATAGTGGCCTTGCTCAGAGCTATGGCTGTCAGCACTCCCCTCAGGTCGCCGCTGATCAGTGTGATGTCTGCTGCCTCCATGGCCACATCGGTCCCTGTTCCGATCGCAATGCCCACATCAGCTTGGGCCAAAGCAGGAGCATCATTTATCCCGTCTCCGACCATGGCCACCTTTTTACCTTCACCCTGGAGCTTCTTCACCTCGTCAGCCTTTCCGTCCGGCAAGACCTCCGCGAGAACCCGATCGACGCCGATCTGTCCGGCGATGGCCTCAGCCGTTCTTCGATTGTCTCCCGTAATCATAACCACCTCGACACCCATCTTATGGAGAGCTTCCACGGCTTCTCTCGAATTTGCCTTCAGGGTATCGGCCACGGCAATGATGCCGGCCAGGTTTTGATCGATGGCTACAAACATGGGAGTTTTCCCCTGGTTCGATAATTCCTCGGCCTTTTTCCCAAGCTCGTCCAAGGGGATGCCTCGGTCTTTCATCAGCTTCGCATTGCCCAGCAGCAGAGACCTTCCATCAATGGTTGCCTCGATGCCGTGTCCCGCAATCGCGTTGAAGTTCTCAGGATTGATGAGAGGAACATTCCCGTCTATGGCTCGATTGACGATAGCTTCTCCCAGAGGATGCTCCGACCCTTTTTCCGCCGATGCCGCATAGCGAAGAATATCCTCTTTCTTGTAACCCCCAGATTCCACAATATCCGTCACAGAGGGCTCACCCTTCGTCAGAGTCCCCGTCTTATCCATCACGATAGCCCTAATCTTGTGAGTCGTCTCGAGTGCTTCTCCCCCCCGGATGAGGACACCGCTCTCTGCCCCTTTTCCGGTACCCACCATGATGGAGGTGGGAGTCGCTAACCCCAATGCACAGGGGCAGGCGATGATGAGAACGGCCACAAAATTGAGGACAGCATATGTTAGGGCGGGCGCCGGTCCGAGAAAGTACCAAACGATAAAAGTGATAATGGCAATTCCAATTACGGCAGGGACAAAGTAACCCGCAATGATGTCTGCAAGCCTTGCAATGGGTGGCTTGGAGCCCTGGGCTTCTTCCACCATTTTGATAATCTGCGCGAGCATGGTGTCTTTCCCCACCTTGGTGGCCTCGAACCTAAAAGTTCCTGTTTTGTTGATGGTAGCTCCGATGACTTCATCACCCGCGTGCTTCTCCACGGGAATAGATTCGCCCGTGACCATGGATTCATCCACTGATGAATGGCCTTCCTTGATGGTCCCGTCCACAGGGACTTTCTCCCCAGGTCTCACCATTACGATATCCCCGATCTTAACGTCTTCCACGGGGATATCCATCTCCTGGCCATTCCTCGCAACCCTTGCTGTTTTGGCCTGCAACCCGATCAGCTTCTTGATGGCCTCTGAAGTCTGCCCTTTGGCCCTTGCTTCAAGAAGCCTTCCCAGCAGAATAAGGACGATAATGGCTCCTGCTGTATCGAAATAGACTTCGGCTGCCAGCCCTTGGGCGGAAAAGAGATGAGGGAAAAACATTGCCAGGACGCTATAAAGATAAGCGGCTGAGGTCCCCACTGCGATGAGGGTGTTCATATCCGCTGACTTGTGCTTGGCACTCTTCCAAGCGCCAACATAGAACTGCCAGCCCACCCAGAACTGGATGGGCGTTTGAAAAAGGAGCTGCAGATAGAAACTGATCTCCCGGTTCAGGTCATACAGATTCCCCAATCCGAGCGCCTTCCAGTACGCCAGAAGGAACACCGGAATAACCAGAATGATGCCGGTGATAAGCTTCCGTCTCAGTTTTCCGTATTCCGCCTCCCTGGCTGCCTTTTCCCTATCAACGATGTCCTGTTTTTCAACCCTCTCCGGCTCCAGAATTTCGTATCCTGCGTCTTTGACCGCCTTCTTAAATTCTGCTACAGAAACTGCGCCAGGTACGTATTGGACCGTGGCCCGTTCCGTGGCGAAGTTGACGCTTGCTCGCACCACCCCTTCCAACCCACTAAGGGCATTTTCTACCTTTTTGACACACGAGGCGCAGGACATGCCGCGGACGGGCAATGTGATTTTTTCTATCCCTGCTTCATACCCCAAGTCCTTGACGGCGGATACAAAATCTCCTAGGTGAACCTGCGACGGATCGAAATTGATTGTCGCTTTCTCCGTGGCAAAATTCACCTTCACATCCGCAATGCCGCTCATCTTCGACAGCCCTTTTTCAATCCTGGCAACGCAACTGGCACAACTCATTCCGGTAATGGGAAGCTCTACCTTTTTCAGGCCTTCTGTCGGCATTACAGATGCTCGCCTCTTATCGTCTTCTGCTTTTAAAAACAACTCGGGAGAGCCGTCAAACTTCTCTTTGCAGGAACTGCTGCAAAAGTAGATGAGCCGGCCTTTATATACGCTCATGGCCGCGGCGTCGGGGATCTTCACACTCATCCCGCAAACCGGGTCCGTCGTCTCCCCCCACTGCATGGTGTTGTGGATGAATTTTTGAGGCTCTCCGTCAAAGGTCTCCCTGCAGTAGGTGGCGCAGAAATAATACTCGGTTCCGTCATATGTCGTTTTGGCAGGAGCAGAATTCTCATCCACGATCATTCCGCAAACCAGATCAGTTGCCACACTTCATCACCTCCTTTGAGTGAAACGCTCCCCCGCTGTCAAACGTCAATGAGACTGCGAGCCGTTAATAGCCCATCCCGGGGCTCCCATTTCCCATAGCGGGTCCGTTAGAACTCCAACCATCTCCATTGCCTGATTGGTACCCTGAATTTATCCTGGCTGCTTCAAGGTCGTAGTTGTGCTGCTCTTCGGCAAGATTTGCTCTCAAATCGTTAATCTCTGCGTGAAGGGCTTTCACCTCCCCAATATCGGGGTTGGGCGAATTCAAAAGGCGGTCCAGCTCTTTCTCTTTTGTTTGGATTTGGGCTTTCACGTTCACGGATTCCTCGTAAAATTTATGATCCAGCTCTTGCATCCGTTCTCTTCCTTGATCAAACGGATTGCTATATTCTCTGCTGCCTTGCCCCATCGCGCCGGACCCCCAATTACCCATCATCCCGCCTCCACCCATGCCTCCTCCACCCATACCGCCTCCTCCCATCCCACCTCCCATGGCGTAGGAAGGAATGGCAAAAGCGACGGCCATCATTAATATTCCCAAGATCCCTGTTAACTTTCTCATGGCTTCACTCCTTTTCTTAAAAGAATAAGTACTCTCCTTTTCCGATCAAGTTCAGTGCCGGGTTTTGACCCTTGCTGATAGCGGCACTGAGTCTGAAGATCTTACTTCTCCATGTTTGCCTCCTGGCTTGGAGGAAGTCCCTGATGTTTGGGCGTTATGATCGTGTACTCATCTTCTCGAAGATCGATCACATCATTTTTGGCATCACGAGATAAGCTGTCACGTGAATGCTCGTGTTCAGAATTTTCTGAATGATGATCACCGTGACCGCCGCCACAGCAACCCATCCCACCGCGTCCGCTGGACATCAGAAACATCACGCCGAGACCCAATGCGATGAACCATAGATATTCCATGTCTCTCACCTCCCCCCTTTGCTGCTAAGTTGCACACCGTTGACATCCGAGAGGGTTTTCAATCTCTCCAGGTTAATGTCAGTTGGGGCCCACGCTACCGAACTGTTCTCTGTCAACTTTTGCCATCCGTTCAAGATACCGTCTGAACCAACCTTTTCGCTTCGCAGGCTTCGCGTCCAGGTATTTCCGGGGGTTCATTTCAAATGCTGTGCGGCAATCCTTCGAACAGAACCAGTAAGTGTGGCCCCGGTAGATAGCCAGCAGACGTGTCTGCCCAGGATTCACTTCCATGCGGCACACCGGATCGGTGACCTCATCTCTAAGAGCCTTGGTTGAAGTTTCTAAGTTTGTCATACTGTCACCTCCTATCTTGAGCTGAGTTAACCCAGTGCGTTATGAAAACTCGTATCATCCTTGCCATGCGCAGGGTTGACCATGTTGATTCTTTTCTCAGCACTCCACCCCGCCCTGCTGACAGATTAATACCGACATGCACCCGGACCATAACCCATACCGGGACCGAAACCCCCCATTGGATAGCCATACCCTCCAGCGTAGGCAGCCCCTGACTGGTCTTGGGGTGCAATCTTACGCGCTTCAAGCTCATAGCTAAGCTCTTTTTCATCCAACTTCCCCCGCAGCTCACTGATCTCTTTCTGAAGGACCTTCGCCTTCTCAAGATCAGGCTTGGAGCCGTTCAGAGCCGAGTCCACCTCCAACGACTTAGTCCAAATCCGATTCCGCAGATCAGCCGTTTCATCGTAAAATTTGTGATTAAGCGTATCCATCTGGCTCCTCTGCTCAGAGGTCAGGTTCTCGTAGCTTCCGGCATACCCCGGACCACCACCCCAATATCCCATCATGTGTTGGCCCCATCCCCAGCCGGGACCCCAGGCAAATACCGGCACTGCCACCGCACCGACCAGAACCGCTACCCCTAAAATCATCGCTAATCTTTTCATTGCCAAACCTCCTTCATCGATATTTTTGTTTTTACTATTAGGCAAAGATCATGCCACAGAGTGGTATGGAGTATCTAACCCGCTAATATCGCATGCTTTACGTGATTCGAGGGTGTGTTGCGGTGTTTATTTGATTGGGCGAGAGCATCAGGAGCCGGGTAAAAAGTATCCGGTTACCGTTCTGAGATGCTTTGCAACTGGGTAATATGTATCCGGATTCAAAATCATTTGAATATACGTAATGCTTCATGGCGGGACCGCGTTAAATCCGACAGTAAGTCTTAAGCGTCGGAAGAACGAAGATAGTTATTCGTAATCGATGATAAGCCGAAAAATGAGCGGGATGCTGTACGCCGTGGAACGATCTTTGCTATCGCTGGAGATGGGATACCTCAAACCCAAACATGCCTCAGAGCACCTCTTACGGCACATTTTGACGCAAGCCCTCGGGGAGGGAGTGGATGAAATCCAGACAAGAAAAGAAGAAGTGAAAGCGGGCGACATCTTTTTACTGTGCACCGACGGACTCTATGGTATCCTCTCCGATGATGAGATCAGGGAGATACTTTGGAGCGAGGTTGCGGACCATGGTGCTTGTGATCAGCTGATTCAGGCGGCCCTTACCCAGGGCGGACAAGATGACATGACCGTGATCGCGGTTCAAGTTTAGGTGATTTTTGGGGGCTTTAAACAGATGAATAACCATTCTGAGGGCACCCTTCCAACAGGAACAGTTCTCAACGAGAAGTGGGTGATTCTTGAGTTTATTGCCAAAGGCGGAATGGGGGAAGTTTATCGCGCACATCAGCTTAGCCTAAAGCGCGATGTTGCCATCAAGATTATTTCCCGAGAATGGCTGGAAGTTTCCCGTGAATACGAAGAAGAATTCCAGAGCACC
>JAHECH010000258.1 GCA_024641835.1 Deltaproteobacteria bacterium | reverse complement strand
AGCGATATTGCGGCTCTGAGAGACCACCTCCCGACAGGGGGTTTGGCGGCGGTGTTATTTGTAAAGGAACTTCTGTGACGTCACACTTGATGGACGACCACCCGTTTTGACTCGACTTAGCCATTGACACACAAGGCAAACTTACCTATCCTTTTTCTTTTGAAAAGCTGATTCCTATGATCAGAAATAAATAGTCTGGAGAACTTCCGATGGGTAGAAGTATTCCCAAGCACGATGCGCTTCGCCGCCTTTCCGAATATAATGACCTGCCCTTTGTCGAATACAGTGAAAGCCTTCTGCCGGGGGATGAGATCATCGAGCACTTAGACCTGGAGCGGCTCAAAGAAACCCTGTGGTTTCCCCTCTCGGTCAGCCAGAATTCAGCCGACGTTGTTGTCTGCCATCCTCACGACGAGGCCCTCATAGAAGAGATCAAAAAAACCCTTAAGGTGGACAGGATCAACAAATTTGTTTCCCTACCTGGCGACCTCATCAGGATCATTGAAAACAACCAAGATGTGAACCCCAACTTTCCACCTTCCGCTGGCCGAACACCCCTCGCCCGGGTTCGAACCCACTTGGCAGAAGAGCGTACCAAAATGGCCTGGTACAGAACCTCGATGGCCAAGGCAAGAACGGGGTTAGCTTTTATCCGAACGGGCATGTCTTTCATATCTATTGCTCTCGTGCTTCTGATGGTTTTTGGAATTGGATATGCAATCATGCCGGAAGCGTTGCTTTTAGGTGTTGGTTTACTGATGACCATCGACGGGCTGCTCAGCCTTCCTCCCAGAAAACTGGCCAAAAAACAGTTTGGCTTCCTGCCTACCGAATCCACTTTTGGGACCACGGTTCTCGAAGTGGCCTCTTCCGGAGACCGCTCTCGGGTCATCCGCACCCGGCAGGTAGAAGGGGCGGCCCAACTGCGGGCTCGCTGGAACCGACTGTCACCGGTGATGAAACGCAGGTTTCTCGCTATTGACCGTACCGATCTGGCTGAAGAACGAACCATTCTGGCAAACTATCGGACGATCATGTCCCGGGCCCGAACCGGTTTGGCTTTTACCCGTACCGGGATCGCTTCCGTCGGTCTGGGTATCGCCCTGCTGAGACAATTTTCCCTTGGTCCTTGGGCCCTGTTCGACAGTGCCCTTATATTGGCCGGTACGGCACTGACGTTCGAGGGCTTTTATTGGTACTTTTGCAGCCGGCAGGCGGGTATTGAAAGCTTAAAAAATATAAAGAGAGCCGAGAAGGGGACTTCCATCTGGGATTTTATGTTCCCTCCTTTTAGCAAGCGAATCAGTCCGGGCGATCTTCCTTCCACCCTGTTTATTCAGGGCTCCCCCGGAATATGGGGAACCACAGGACTCGCTTTGGAGCGAACGCTAATTGCTGAGAGAAGGAATGTTAAGTCGAGGCTTCGCACATTCATGGCGCGCTCCAGAACTGGTTTGGCCTTAGTCAGGACTGGAATAAGCATATTCTCCGTGGGTGCCGGGCTTCTCTTCTATTTTGGTACGGCCAACCTAATTTGGACCCTCTTTAATTTGATCTTAATGGCAATCGGCGCTATCTCCATTGTGGATGGATTTTACTGGCATATCCCGGCAGAAAAGATAAGGAAACAGTTTCCCTATTGTTTTGCCGACATGGAAATCCCGCTTCCAGACTATGGAAAGCCCGCTTCCTCCTGGAAAAAGGTAGTATTCAGCTGTGATAACTACTGAGATCGCGTGCGGTCACGAAACGGAAAGGTTTCAACAACTGGTGGATGCGGGCATCCTGACCAGCGAAGATCTCCGTGCGGCCGGAGCCGCTGCCACCTGTCGGGGCATTCCCGTAGAGAGTATCCTTCGCTACGAGTATGACATTCCCCGACGCAAACTGCTGCAGGCCTTGTCCGAGTATTATCATTGTCCCTGGATCGAATATGATGAAAGGGCCCCTGTGCCCCCGGAACTGTTAGCTCCCCTAAATGGACGCAAACCCTGGATGAGTCTCTGGTTTCCCGTCATAAGAGACGGAGAAACCGTTGTCATCGCCGCTTTTGATCCTCTGGACCGGGTAATGGCGAGTGAAGTGAAGAGCTTGATCCCTGCCGCAAAGTATGAATTTCGCGTCGCCCTGGGAGAGGATATCCAGTATTTTGTGCAGGATTTCCTGAATGGACCCCCTGAGCATTTAATCGGCAATGAGAGGACGGGCCTGGCCTTTTGGCGCAACATCATGGCGCGCTGGAGGACCTTGATGGCCTGTTATCGGACCGACTTTGCCAAGACCCGGACGAACCTCTCCCTCGTGCGGGGGGGCCTGAAGATCATTTTCGTCGTGGAAGCCCTGATGCACTTTCATCATGGTAGTGCCCTCCTATATTATCTTTACTGGGGGTTGATCGGTGGAGGCTTTTTCCTCGTTGTCTTTGGACTCTCCATTTATCACGGAATCAAGAAATCCATCATGAGCCCCCCAAAACACCACACGCTGGTGGAGGTAACTTCAGCAGCCCTTTATTTCCTGGAAAATTATCAATATGCCGAAAAGAAGCCACCGAACTCGGCTTTACGAAAGACGATGTTGGCCCGTCTCGCCACCCTGCTGCCGAACTGTTGTGTCTTTATCGGTTCCTCCCCTGACCATAAGGTGCGGTCCTATCTCGCCCATGAGAGAAACTCACTGGCGGCCCAGCGCACCGTGGCGGCGTGTTACCGAACCATCTATGCGCGTGCCAGGACCGGCCTTTCTTTTATCCGTACCGGGGTTTATTTTGTGAGCATTGGACTCGGGCTCATCGGGTACTTCGGTCTAAACGTGCTGACGATATTGAACGCTTTTCTGGTTGCCTCCGGAATATGGATGATTGTGGACGGTGCCCTGTGGTACTGGCCGGTAAGAAAAGAACAATCCGAGTTTCCTCCCATCCTCTCTTTCACGGAATAGCCATGAAGATCGTACATAAAATCATCCTGACGAATAGGCTCCATGTTCTCTCGATCGCCGTGTTATACTTCTTTGTTTATGAGGCCCTGGACCTGATGCGGGCCAAATTGCGCTTCCTTGAGATCTCCGAAGGAAATTTTAGGAAAGGGGAGGGGGGGAACTACACTGGTGATCAAACCCTTGCAACATATCCTTTCTGAAAAGGAGAGCTTTAAGCAACCTGGAGATGTCTCGCTCTTGGAAACCCCATTTTTGGTGGTGGAGGAAGCCCCCCTCTCTCGGGCTCAGAAGGCGCTCACCCAACGGCCGACCATGAGTATCAGGGTGAAGATTATTATGGGCTTTTTTGTCCTCTTCATCCTCTGCGCTGGGGCGAGCATCACCTTTTACATTCTGGGTGGACGAATCAATCAAAAGCTGAAATTCATGGAAGCAGGAAGTTCCTTTACCTTCGAGATCCAGCAAGCCCGGAGGTTTGAAAAAAATTTTTTCCTTTATAGAACGAAAACGAACCTCGTCGATGCCCTTGAGAATGTTCAAAACGCGCGAGAATTGATTAAGATCCAAGAGAAGGATATCTCGGCCGTCATCGGCAAAGAAAAGTGGCAAACCATGATGGGACACATCGATCGCTACGAAAAATTGCTGGACAAGCTCAGAAATGCTAAAGATGTGGAAGGCAACACGCAGGAGCCCTATGGTGAAATCGAGGGCGAATTAAGACAGCATGGAGCAGAGATGCTTGCCTTCGCGGTGAACCTGGTACAACAAGAACGAACGGAGGTAGAAAACCTCTCTAAGCTTTCCCGTCAGATCCCGTTAGTCTTCCTGGCCGTGCTCTTGATCCTGATGATTTACCTGACCCTCTTTTTGGCCCACCAGATTGTCCGACCGCTGAATCGCTTTGTGGAATACACCCGCCGGATTGCCCAAGGAGATTTTTCCCCCATCAAGCCCGCCAAGCGATACAAAGACGAATTCTCCCGGTTGGCTATTGCCATCAACTGGATGCTGGATCAACTTGAGAAAAATCAGGAGTTGTATATCCAGTCCAAAAAATTCGCCTCCCTGGGGATTCTCATCGCAGGTGTAGCCCATGAAGTGGGGAACCCCCTCAATAATATATCCATGACCGCCCAGGCTTATATGGAACTTTATGACCACCTGAGCAAAGAAGATAAAATCGGCTATATGGAAAAGGTGCTGCAAGAAACCGAGAGGATAAGGGGGATTGTCCAAGATCTTCTGGACTTTTCCAAACCCAAAAAAGCCGATTTCAGGGAAGCCGAGGTCAACAGCGTCATAAGGAAAACCCTCAAACTTGTCCATAACATGCTTCACGTCTCAGCGATTGAGGCCAAATTGGATCTTCAAGAAGGCCTCCCCCATGTTTTCATCGATGAAAACAAGATTCAGGAGGTCCTCATCAATCTGATAACCAATGCTATCCAGGCTATGTCTCCCGGAGGGGAATTATCGATTGCCACCCACTTGGGAGAGGACAAAGAATATGTGGTCATAGAGGTTGGTGATACTGGCAAAGGCATACCGCCTGAGTTTCTGCCCAATATTTTCGACCCATTTTTCAGCACTAAAGGGATAGAAGGGACAGGGCTCGGTTTGTCCGTCAGCTACAGTATCATCAAGAATCACAAAGGGAATCTAAAAGTGAAAAGCGAGGTAGGCGTGGGAACAACTTTTTTCATAGAGCTGGGTGTTCATAACGGGAAGGAGAAAAGGGATGAAGGGTAAAAAAATTATGGTGATCGATGATGAGAACATCGTGTGTAGCATGACCAAAGCTGTTCTGGAACAAGACGGCTATTACGTTGAATGCTTCACAAACGCAAAGCCGGCCCTCGACAGATTGAAGGAAGAAAAGTTTGATTTGGTCATCACCGATTTAAAGATGAAAGGCATCGATGGGATGGAGGCGCTCAAAAGGATAAAAGCAGAGTCGTCGGAAATCAAGGTAATCATGATTACGGCGTTTGCTTCTCTTGATGCAGCTATAGAAGCTCTGCGGGGGAAAGTGGATGACTTCTTTCCGAAGCCGGTCAAGTTCAGCGACCTGAAGGAGTGCATCAGACGATTGTTGAGCCAAGAGCCGGTCCCCTCAACACCGCAGCCCAAATAGCTCCTGAACATCATCCCGCCCCCTCTGTGAAAGGGTCATGGCCTCATGATGCCCCCGTATCCTGATGGCCTGATTACCCGACCATTCACACCCTGATCATCCTGCATCCTCACCCTGACCTCTACCTCACCGCATTTCAGGCCTCGGGTTTCCCGATGGCGGCGGAACCGTCTCAGGTACCTTTACATGGATGATCCATGCGCTCACCAGCAGGAGAAAGCCCACAAAAAAGAAAGGCAAGTGGAAACTGGATACCGCCAGGAGACCCGCAATGAGCGGACCCAGGGCGATGCCGAGCCCGAAACCCATGGTGACGATGCTCATCTGTTGACCCTCACCGCCGACTCTTGCCAGGTCTCCTGCCAGAGCGAAGGTGGGCGCAGCAATGCCGGCAGCACCGATTCCCTGCAAAACCCGTATCCAGATGAGTTGTTGCGTTGTGGCAGCCTCGCTGAGGAGAGCGGTGGAGAAAGCCATAAGGATCAGCCCGGGAATGATAAAAGGCTTTCGTCCGAACCGATCGGAGAGCCTACCTAAAGGGATCTGGAGCACGAGCCGGCTCACCATGAGGGCACTAAAGGCGACACTGAAAGCGAAGGCTGTTTCGTGCAGACGCTGGTTGAACTGCGTTTCAAGAGGTGTCATCATGGAGAAGGCACCGGCCATCATGAATGTTGCAAGGCCTGCTCCCAGGATACCCGCATTCAGGAGGTGCCGGTCGAAGACCCGGAAGGAACGTTTTCCCGATTCCTTCGCAGCAGCCGGAACTTCTTTCACCAGGACCTGGACCAAAATCAGGGCAATGAAGATCAAAACAGTTGCGGCATAAAAGGCCCAGTTGAACCCGAAATGATCGTAAAGGAACCCGCCCAAAAGCGGCCCGGCAGCAAAACCCGTCATCCTGGCCGTACTGTATATTCCCATCGAACCTCCCCGTGTCTTACGGGTACTGGCTCTTGCCATAACCGCCATGGATGCGGGGATGGTCAGAGCAACACCCACACCCTGAAGGGCGCGAAGGAGCAAGAGATCCGCGAACCGGGCGGCAAAGATGAATAAGAGAGTGCCTATGCCTATCAGGATCAAGCCTCCCTGGATGAAGGGCTTGCGTCTGTTCACGCGGTCACTCAGGCTGCCCATGAAAGGCTGAAGGCAGGCGTTCACGAGTCCGTACATGGAGATGAGAACTCCTGCACGGACCGGTTCAGGCCACGGAAACCATGGGGCCGGCATCTGTGCGACGTAAAGGGGGATGATGATGAAGAGGATGCTGTTGCCTATCGCGTCTGCCAGTCGCGCCACGGAAAGGGCCAGTACGATTCGATTG
>JAHECH010000257.1 GCA_024641835.1 Deltaproteobacteria bacterium | reverse complement strand
AATTCCCCGTTTTTCTGAGCTTCTCTGATCCTCTCTTCTACAATTTTGTCATACCCGGGTAACATGGCGAATTGATTCTCCAAATCCTCCATCCGTTGCACGGATAAGCGCATGAAAGACCATCACAACCCATCACGGTTTTTCCGCTTTCCGTATCCGCCCCATATACAGAATCATTGCTGTCCAAAATGACTTTGAAGCGGGCTCTTTGATTTCATACGCACCTGTTTTTGCACGATGCCCACATTTATCGGGAATTCAGGTTCACTATTTTCCGGATCACCCGGCCAGGGGTTTGGGGGTCTCTTTCAAAATGAGGAAACGAAGATAGACCGGGAAAGTGCATGCAAAAAGGGGCAGCGAAGGCGGGCGGCGCGGTTTCATCAGTCACTTGCATGTCTGGCCTTGGATGGCTATTCCCGGGAAGCCCTCCGCCCGCCTCACCCCTGACCTAAAGCTGATCGCCGGGCAGCGACTTCTTCGTTTCTCAATTTTGAAAGAGACCCCCACGCCCCGGCAAAATGGCAAAATCATTCTTGGACAGGAATGATACAGAATAGATAATGAATTTGCAAGTTTAATAGAGTCGTTTTGCCTTGACAGGATATGCGGCATTGGATATGCCCAAAACAAAGATGCAAGGCACAGGCTCCAGGGAGCAGGGAAAGGCTTATATGGTCATCGATGAATTAGACAAGAAGATCATCCAACTCATCCAGGGAGACCTGCCTCTGGACCCGAGGCCATTTGCTATCTTGGCCGGGACCATAGGGATCAGTGAAGAAGAATTTGTGAACCGGGTGAAGTCCCTCAAGAGGCGGAAGGTCATCCGGAGGTTTGGTGCCACCCTGAAGCACCAGGAGGCTGGGTTCAACGCCAATGCCATGGTGGCGTGGAAAGTACCCGAAGGGAGAATCGATGAGGCGGGGAAGGCCATGGCCAGGTTCCGCGAGGTCACCCACTGCTACCAGAGGCGTACTGAAAAGGACTGGGTTTACAATCTCTACACCATGATTCACGGCGACAACAAAGAGGAATGTCAACGGACCGCCAGAAAATTGTCCGAGGCAACCGGTATCAGCGAATATGCTTTGCTCTTCAGCGAAAAAGAATTCAAAAAGACAAGTATGGAGTATTTCTAAAACCTTGTTGTCAGTGGTCCGTAGTCCATTGTGAACAGAATACAGAATATAAGAGGTACAAGGTGCAAGGTACAAGGCGCAAGGAAAAACAATAGAACGCAATTCAGGAGCCAGAATTCAGGAGACAGAAGAAGGACCAATAATCAACGATGTTGGGGGTTTGAGGCAGCGAAGCGACTGATCCACTGACCTTATGCTGAAAGGCCCTGACAACTGACTGCGGACCACTGGCAATTGACCTATGGCTGGATGGAGACGATATGGGACGAAAATCTAAGGCATTATTCCAGAAGGCAAAAAAACTCATCCCCGGCGGAGTGAACAGCCCTGTGAGGGCTGGTAGAGCCGTGGGAATGGATCCTCGGTTTATCTCCCGGGCCAAAGGTTGTTTCCTTTGGGATGTGGATGGAAAGCGGTACATTGACTACGTCTGTTCATGGGGCCCCATGATCCTGGGCCATTCCCATCCCAAGATAGTGAAGGCATTGGAGGAGAGGATTTCGAAAGGCACCAGTTACGGCGCTCCTACCAGGCTCGAAGTGGAGATGGCGGAAACCATTGTCGACATGGTCCCGTCCATTAAAATGGTGAGAATGGTCAACTCCGGCACGGAGGCGACCATGAGCGCCATTCGCCTTGCAAGAGGGTACACAGGAAGGGAGAAAATCGTTAAGTTTGAAGGCTGCTACCATGGCCATGCGGACAGCCTGCTGGTCTCCGCAGGATCGGGCCTGGCTACCTTCGCCATTCCCGGATGCCCGGGTGTTCCAGCAGACCTGGCAGGACACACCCTGTCCCTCCCTTTCAACGATTTGCCACGTTTCACGGAAGCCATGGAAAAGCATGGTCCGGATATTGCCGCGGTTATTGTCGAGCCGATTCCGGGTAACATGGGAGTTGTTCTTCCTGATATGGCCTTTTTGAAAGGGCTCAGAGACCTCACGGCGAAGTACAGTGCGTTGCTCATCTTCGATGAAGTGATCAGTGGGTTCAGGGTTAGCCCGGGAGGAGCTCAGGAGCTCTACGGGGTCATGCCTGATCTCACATGTCTTGGAAAAATTATTGGAGGTGGTCTCCCTGTAGGCGCCTATGGCGGCAGAAAGGAAATCATGCAGAGCATGGCGCCCGAGGGAAACATCTACCAGGCGGGGACCCTCTCCGGGAATCCTCTGGCCATGGCTGCCGGCCTTGCCACCCTCAAAGAACTTCGAAAACAGGACGTCTATGACGAGCTGGAAGAGAAAAGCGCAAAGCTCTTCTCCGGCCTGGAAGACGCCGCGAGGGCGGCAGGGCTCAGCGTGGTCGTCAACCGGGTTGGTTCTATGGGATCTCTGTTCTTCAAGGATAAAGCGGTCACCGATTTTGCGACTGTTAAGGCGAGTGACGCACAGAAGTTTAGGCGCTTTTATGCGGATATGCTGGGTGAAGGTGTCTACCTTGCACCATCCGCTTTTGAAGCATGGTTTGTTTCGACAGCTCATGACGGGAAGAGCATCGAGAAAACGATCGAAAGCGCAGCAAAAAGTTTTGCCATCCTTTCTCAGGGAAGGCAAACTGGTCAAGTAAGGGAAAAATTTCGTTGACTTGGCTGAACCGCAGTGATAAACAAAACCGCCGTACCGTCACCCATGCGGGGCAGGCGGTAGTTTTTTGAGCCTGCGGAATGGACAAAGAAACAAAGAGACTCTTCAGACTCCTCGGCTATCTCAGTACCGTCGGCCTGGCCATGGGGCTGTCCATCGGGATAGGGGCTCTCGTTGGTCATTACCTGGACGAGAAGTTTCAGACCAAGGGGTGGCTTTTTTTCATTTTTCTGGCTCTTGGTATCGCTGCCGCCTTCAGAAATCTGCAGATCATGTATAAGAAGATCAAGGATTTCTATCCCTAGACGACGAGCGTATGGACTGGAATCGATTACATAAGCTTTTGAGCATACTGCACTGGGTCATCCTTTTGATCCTTGCGTCTGCAAGCGCTCTGTGGATGTCTTCTGCTTTTACAGGTGGGGTGATCCTGGGCGGGGTCATCGCCATAGCGAACTTCCATGTCTTGCAGCACACCATCCGGGGCGTTTTTTCGCCTCGGGGGAACATGAAGAGAGGCAAGTTCTCTATCATCGTGAAGTACTATCTGCGCCTGCTCGCTCTGGGCGTGATCATCTATGTTCTTCTCAAGAAAGGCTTTGTTGATCCCGTAGGACTGGCGGTCGGTATTTCCATCATCGTGTTGAGCGTTATCGGCCTCGGGATCAACCTGGCTTTCAAATCAAAGACCGGGGAGGCAGTGTAAGAATGGAACACGAGTATTATTTCATCGTGGAAATTTTGAAGAAACTTGGGCTTGAGCACTTTGCCCACGAGTATGAATTTGTTCTGCATGCGTGGCTGGTGATGGCCATTTTGATTGTTGGCTCATTTCTTCTGGTTAGAGGTGTCAAGCTCCTCCCCACGCGAGGACAAAACTTCATGGAAATGGTCATTGAAACCATGGAGAATTTTATGGTGGATATTACCGGGCCTGAGGGCAGGGCGTTTTTCCCTTTCATCGCCACCATTTTTCTCTATATCCTTGCATCAAACCTTCTGGGGCTGGTCCCCGGGTTCGTTTCGCCCACAGCGAATCTCAACACCACCCTTTCCATGGCCCTTTGCACTTTCGTATTAACCCATGTGATCGGAATTAAGTTCCATGGTGCAAAATACATCAAGCATTTTCTAGGCCCTGTCATGTTCCTGGCCCCTCTCATGATCATCATCGAAAGCATCGGCCATCTGGCCAGAATCATGTCCCTGAGCATCCGGCTTTTTGGAAACATCATGGGGAAGGAGAAGATTCTGGGCATTCTGTTCGCTCTTGCAGGCCTCTACCTGGCACCGCTTCCCATCCTGTTCTTAGGGTTGCTTGTGAGCTTTATCCAGGCGCTCGTGTTTATGCTCCTCTCGATCGTCTATTTTACCGGCGCCATGGAGGAAGCCCACTAACAATAGTGTTCACAGCATCGTTGCGGACTCCGGAGTCCGCGGAGAAGGCTTTGAGTGGAAGAAGGCAAAAACGAAAGAAAGGGGGTTTGAAATGTTGAAAAAAGGGTTCATCGGAATTTCGGGTTTGTTGATGGTTCTCAGCATGGCCTCTGTTGCCTCGGCAGCGGATAGCTCAGCCCAGGCTGCCGGGTTGTGGTCCTTTTTCGGGATCGCCATTGCTTGCGGCTTCGGTATCGGCCTCGCTGCGATGGGCACAGGCGTCGGCATGGGCATTGCCATCAACGGAGCTCTCCAGGGCACGGCAAGGAATCCTGAGGCAGGCGGTAAGATCATGACCACCATGATCATCGGTCTCGCCCTGGTCGAGTCCCTGTGTATTTACGCTTTGTTGATTTCCTTCATCTTGGTCTTCAAGATTCCCGACCTGGGTCCCATGTACAATGCTATCCTCAAAAGCTTCGGGGGCTGATTCAAGGAACAAACCCAGTTGCAGAGAGTCAAATGGGCGGGGTGACCCCGCCCATTTCATTTGTTACGCGTTGAAAGCCTTTAGCCGTGATTAGATGCCCATACTTGCTTGAAGAAGACAAAATCATCATCACGAAAGCACGAAATCGGGAAAGCACGAAAGAATAAGCAATGTTTTTTTGTACTTTTTTCCTTTCGTGTTCTCGTGATTCGATTTCAGGCTTTTGCCTTTGTTCCTGATGTGCTCTTAACCGTGCACCGTGCGCCCTTGACTTCTCTTGTCACTCGTCACTCGTTACTCGTCACTTGCTAATTCAGAATCTTCTTTAGGAACTGTCCTGTGTACGATCCTTCTATCTTCGCAATGTCCTCGGGCGATCCCGCTCCGAGCAGATACCCTCCTTTTTCCCCGCCCTCAGGGCCAAGATCGATGATGTAATCCGCTGTCTTGATGACGTCTAGGTTGTGCTCGATCACTACCACGGTATTGTTGAGTGCCACCAGGTGATTGAGCACCTGAAGCAGTTTGTGAATATCTTCAAAATGAAGTCCTGTGGTGGGCTCATCGAGAAGGTAGAGGGTTCTCCCCGTCTCCCTTTTGCTTAGCTCTCTGGAGAGCTTCACCCGCTGTGCTTCTCCTCCAGAGAGGGTCGTCGCAGATTGACCAAGAGCGACGTAGCCGAGGCCCACGTCGATCAGGGTCCTGAGTTTGTTCTTGATGGCTGGTACGTTCTCAAAGAAGAGGAACGCCTGGTTCACCGTCATGGCAAGGACATCCGCGATATGAGACCCCTTGTACTTGACCTCCAGGGTATCGCGATTGAAGCGTAGGCCTCTGCAAGCTTCACAGGTGACATACACATCCGGGAGGAAGTGCATTTCTATCCTGATGATGCCGTCGCCGTTGCATGCCTCGCATCTTCCCCCTTTCACATTGAAGCTGAACCTCCCCGACTTGTATCCGCGCATTTTTGAATCAGGGAGCATGGCAAAGAGATCGCGAATATGGGTGAACACGCCCGTGTAGGTGGCAGGGTTTGAGCGAGGGGTCTTGCCGATGGGGCTTTGATCGATGTTGATGACCTTGTCCACATGGTGGAATCCATGAAATCCGCGGACGGTTCCCACTTTTGCCTTGGAGCGATAAAGCTTCTGGGCCAGGCCGGGGAAGAGGGTTTCATTGATGAGACTGCTCTTGCCTGAGCCGGATACTCCGGTAATGCACGTGAAGGTCCCCAGGGGGATCCCGACGACGATGTCCTTTAAGTTGTTTTGCCTTGCCCCTTCAATGACGATGCTCTTCCCATTGCCTCTTTTGCGTGTTTTAGGGACGGGAATGGTTCGCTTGGCCGAAAGGTACTGACCGGTGAGTGAGCTTTCGCTTCGCATCAGTTCATGGGGGCTTCCCTGGAATACGATGTGTCCGCCGTTTACGCCTGCGCCGGGTCCCATGTCGATCACATGATCGGCAGACAAAATCGTCTCAGCATCATGCTCCACCACCAGCACCGTATTACCCAGATCCCGCAGCCTTTTGAGATTTCTGAGAAGCAGCAGGTTGTCCCTCTGGTGCAATCCGATACTCGGTTCATCAAGGACGTAGAGGACACCGGCGAGACCGGAGCTGATCTGAGTGGCGAGCCTGATCCGCTGATCCTCGCCACCGGACAGGGTTGAAGAGGGCCTGTCAAGGGAAAGATAGTCGACGCCCACGCTTCTCAGAAAACCCAGGCGTTCAGCAATCTCTTTGAGAACTCTTTCGGCAATGACCCTCTCCTGGGAAGCAAGCGCCAGACCCTGGAAGAACTCATAGGATCTTTCGATGGAAAGGGAGGTGATC
>JAHECH010000256.1:3534-6442 GCA_024641835.1 Deltaproteobacteria bacterium | reverse complement strand
AGGGAGGTTACCGTAGAAGGCAGTATAACCCAACGAAACCATTAACAAAAAAGGAGGGTAGGTGGAAATGAGCAGAAGAGTCTGAGGATGATTGCGACTCTCCACCACCAACCTTCTAGGATACCGGTAATTGAGTGGAAATGAGCTGAAGAGTCTGAGGATGATTGCCAGGTCGCCTTCGGCGGGTCATTGGTCAGTTGTCATCTGTGTGTTGCTGGTGGAGAAGAAAAGAGTATTGGAGCAACTGCGACCCTGTCATCGCACCCGGGAGGTTGCTCCTACAGGACATGGCGGGGTGAGAGTGGATCGGGAGTGTAATCTGGACGGGTATTGATTTATTGATAGAATGGCCCAACAAAATGATTGAGCAGATGCCTATTACCGGGGCGATTTGGGATCTTATTGATGTCGATGTGAGTTCACTTCTCATTTGGGCTATTACGGCATTATGCCGGCCCTGCTCATCATTGACGTTAGCCAAAAATCGATATTTTTCACTTGAATCAAGATATGGTATGATATATTGTCATACCGGGGGTGATAACCATGGCTGCTTCAAAAATTGCAATCACCATTGATGATAACCTATTAAAACAACTCGATTATATGGTAAAATCCATGGGATTTCCAAACCGCAGTAAGGCCATTCAAGAGGCTGTCGCCGACAAGCTGAAACGGCTCGAAAGGACCCGACTGGCACGGGAATGCGCTAAGCTTGATCCGGATTATGAACAAAATATGGCAGAAGAAGGATTTTCAATGGAGATAGATGAATGGCCGGAATATTGAGGGGAGACATCCATTGGGCTGATTTAAATCCTGTCATCGGTAGCGAGCAGGGCGGCTTACGCCCTGTTGTTATTTTAAGCCATAACATTTTCAATGACAGGTCCGGCACGGTCATCGCGGTAGCTATAACCAGTCAACCGCAACGAGCAGGCTACCCCCTGACCCTTGAACTGTCAGGTTCAAGTCTTCCTAAGAAATCCTGGGCCAAGATCAGTCAGATTCGCACGCTGTCTACAAAAAGAATCGGGAAGAAAATTGCAAGTGCGTCTGCTGAAGAGCTTGCCAGTATCATTGATGGCTTAAACGAAATAATCGGTGGCTAGCAATGCTCTTGCAGCAGATCGCGAAAAGCCGTGCCCGCTGAAAAGCCACGTTAGCAGCAATCAAACTGTACAGACTTAACAACACTGTAAGAAATGAGGTTTGACCATGACAACTAAGGAAATGGCCATAAGGAGCATTCAAGAACTTCCGGAAGACGCTACATGGGAAGATATCCAGGAGAGGATTAGCTTCATTGCAGGTGTACGTAAAGGTCTTCGTGAACTCGATGAAGGTAAGGGTATTGGCCATGAGCGGGTCCGAGAGGAGTTCAAAGAATGGCTTTCAAGCTGATCTGGTCTCCCAGCGCAAAACTTGATGTTAAAGACATCACTGCCTTTATTGCAGAGGACAGTATGTCGGCGGCCGAACGATTCGTCAGGAGCCTGTTCCAAGCTGTGGAGAGATTAGCGGATTTCCCAGAATCCGGGCGGATGGTACCTGAGTTCAGTGATCCTGCTATCCGTGAAGTGATTCGTAGACCATGTAGAATCGTCTACAGAGTGGACAGCACAAAGCATATCATCGAGATTGCAAGGGTTTGGCATTCAGCCAGAGGGATTCCAGATGTCCAATAAATGCTAACATGTCACGCCAGCGGGCGGCCTATAAAGAGGCCCCGCTGAGTTTTTCGTTCGACTTGCAGGACATCCTCAATCGACCACCCTGGTCGCATTCATCTACATGACCACAAAATATGGTGGCCACCCACACGAATGTGCTATCCCCAAAAAAAGAAACCTCGCAGAGAGAAAAAGAGCCTTCTGGTGGTCGCAAAAAACCGTCTCTCGCCGAGGCCGCAGAGAAAAAATCGACGGGGAAAGTAATCGCAACCGGGAGGTTGCTCCTACAGGAGGGGAAAAGAATGCTTGGTAGATGCTGGCGATGCAATAATCTCAATTCCTCTGTGAGATCCTGGTTGGGCAGAGAAGAAGAGTCTTAGGGTGATGGCGACTCAGCACATGGCGTGCTAGGCAACGAGGGAGTCATGCGAAAGGATTTCGTGGAATGGGAGAAATAGAATCTCTGTACCATTGACCTTGAGGCTCTCTTTGAGAGTCAGGTTAATGACCCATGCCTGATCGGGCTTATAACGGCTGATAAAATTTCTTAGAGAACGGCCTGCCGCCTCCTCCTTAAGGTCCTTAAACTTCACTTCCACGGGAATCACTTTTTGGCCATAATCGAGTACAAAATCGATTTCTGCATTGTCTTTTGTTCGCCAGAAATGGATCTCCGCCGAAGTCTCCGCTACCTTCTCTCTCAAGAGATGGAGCACAAAGTTCTGAAAAGGAAAGCCCAGCTCATTTGCCTCCCTCAGATTGCCCCACCAGCCCAAAACATAGTTTCGCAGCCCCAGGTCCTGGAAGTACATGACTGGTGATTTGGTGATCTCTTTTCTGACATTTCTGAAATAGGGTAACACCCTGTGGATGATAAAGGTCTTTTCCGCGTACCAGAGGTAGTTCTTGACCGTGCTCAAGGATATCCCGATGGTTGAAGAGAGTTCCGAGTAATTAACCATGCTTCCAACCTGGGAAGCCAACATCCTGATCAAGGAGCTGAACGCTTCTACCTTCTCTACCTTCAAAAGATAAGATACATCCCTTTCCAGGTAGCTCCGATAAATCTCATCAATGATCTGTCTTTTCTGTCTCAGCTCCATCTCGAGCACAACACGGGGATAACCCCCGAAATTGAGATATTCGATAAGGAGGTCCCTCGTCCTTTCCTTTTCAACAGAAAAAAAGTCGAGAAGCCTCTCCTGGTAGCGGTAGTCGGTTCTAAAATGAACAAA
>JAHECH010000256.1:0-3524 GCA_024641835.1 Deltaproteobacteria bacterium | reverse complement strand
CGTGATTGTGCTTAGCTCGAATACCCTTTTCCGCCCTACCAGGGATTCGTGGATTTTCTCTTTCAGTTCCATGCTCCCTGAGCCTGAGACGATGAACTTGTAGGGAAGGTCCATGTCGTAAAGACCTTTGAGGAAAATACCCGCGTTTTCTTTTCGCTGAATTTCGTCGATGAAGACAAAACCTTTGTCCTTGCCCATCTCCAGCTGAATCTTATTGATCAGGCTTCTTTGCGAGGAGAAGAAAGGCTGATCTGACTCAAAATCGAGGCTCATGAATAGGGTTTTAGACCCAAGCTTTTCCAAATGGCCCTTGAGGGCTAGCATAAGAGTTGTCTTACCCGCCTGCCGAGGACCGACGATGAGGCTGATCTCCTTCTGGGATAGATGGTCTTTCAGTGCTCTGAAAAGCTTTCTCTCAATCATGCCAATATTTTAGTACGAGAATTTTGAAAGTCAAGTTTCGATAATATCGCCATAAAGATTCTCATTGGTCTCAGACTTGCTGGTTCTGTGTTCATCCGTGTTCATCTGTGTCCTAATTCTTATTCGTGTTCCAGGCAGAATTTGTGAAAGGATTCGTCGATGGGGACAGGATAGTTCCCGTCAAAGCAGGCAAAACACAGATCTCCTCTCGGGATGCACGTTGCCTTCACCAGATTCTCCATGCTTAGGTATCCGAGGCTGTCCAGCCCGATGAAGTCCCGGATCTGTTCCACGGATTTCTGTGACGCGATCAGTTCTCCTCGGGTGGAAAAATCAATGCCGTAATGACACGGGAAGCGATGAGGGGGGCAGCTTACCAGGAGATGCACCTCTTTCGCACCTATCTTTCGCAGGGTTCTGATCCTCGTTTTCGCGGTTGTTCCCCGGATGATGGAGTCTTCGATGATCAGGACGCGCTTTCCTTCGAGCAGGCCCTTCACATAGTTGAGCTTTACCTTCACGCTAAAGTCCCGCATGCTCTGGGAAGGCTGGATAAAAGTCCTCCCCACATAGTGGTTCCTGATAACGCCCATCTCCAGAGGAACGCCTGAGGCGTGGGCGTACCCAATGGCTGCGTAGTTGCCGGAATCAGGAAAGGGCATGACAAGATCCGCACCGACGGAGAACTCCTGGGACAGGAGTTCTCCCTGTTTCTTGCGAAAAAGATAGACGTTCTGGCCAAAGACGATGCTGTCAGGCCTTGAAAAATAGATCAGCTCGAAGATGCACTGAGCTTTGCGGCCCGTGGGTTCCGCCTTGATGCTTCGAAGGCCGTCGCGGTCGATGATCAGGATTTCCCCGGGTTCCACTTCTCTCAGGTATTCCGCTTCTACAAGATCAAGGGCACAGGTCTCGGATGTGACCACATATCCCGAATTGAGACGGCCCAAGCAGAGGGGCCTGAACCCGTGTGGATCCCTCATGGCAATCAGGGAGTCCTGGGTCATGATCACCATGGAGTATGCGCCTTTGACCTGGTTCATGGTATCGAGCAACGCCTGCTCCAGACCCTTTTTCATGGCTCTCGCTAGGAGATGGAGCACGATCTCGCTGTCCGTTGTCGTTTGAAACAGAGAGCCCTGGTCTTCCAGTTGCTCCCGTATCTGGCGGGCATTCACCAGGTTGCCGTTATGGGCAATGGCGAGGGTCTTCCCCAGGTGTTGAACCCTTAGGGGCTGGGCATTGACCAGGAGGGACGAACCTGTGGTAGAGTACCTCACATGGCCCAGGGCCGTGTGTCCCTTGAGCCCCTGAAGAATTTCTTCCCTGAAGATATCAGGGACGAGGCCCATGGCCTTGTGTTCCACCGCGTGCTGGCCGTCGGATGCGACAATGCCCGCGCTCTCCTGGCCCCTGTGCTGAAGTGCATAGAGCCCGAAGTAGGTGAGCTTGACGGCATCTTCGTGCCCGTAAACGGCGAAAATGCCGCACTCTTCTCTGGGACGATCAGAGAACGCTGTAAAATTTTCCCGTAAACTTCCCATGGTTCCTTCCCATTAAACCGCTTCTGATTCTAGTGCAAGGTCGCCAAGACTTTTATGATATTGTTCGTTCTCCGTTTTGAGGATTTGGATTTTGAATTTCGTCTCCTTGTTTCGCATTTCGAATTTCGTATTTTGAATTTCCCCTGTGATATTCCTGCAAAGGTTTTACCCCCAGTTTTCCTTCGCGCATCGCCTGGATTGCGAGAGCCGTGGCGATTGCGCCTGCTATGGTCGTCGTGTAAGGGATATCGAATGTGAGCGCTGTCCGGCGGATTGAATAGGACTCAGCCACCGCCCTCTTGGTGCTTGTCGTGTTTATCACCAGTTGTATCTCTTTGCTCTTGATCATGTCCACGATATTCGGTCTTCCTTCTCGTACCTTCTTCACTTTCTGATTCTTAATTCCAATGCGGGAGAGGAAAGAAGCAGTTCCTGTTGTTGCCGCGATTCCGAAACCCATGGCGGAGAAGAGAGACGCAGTCGCAACAACCGCCGCCTTATCCTCGTCCTTCACACTGATAAAGACCCTCCCGGAGAGGGGGAGGCTCTGTCCTGCGGCGAGCTGGGATTTGGCAAATGCGAGCCCGAAGCTCTCATCAATGCCCATGACCTCACCGGTTGACTTCATCTCAGGGCCGAGAAGCGTATCCACCCCTGGGAACCGGGCAAAGGGAAACACCGACTCCTTGACCGAGACATGGGAGGGGATGACTTCCCGGACGAGGCCAAGCTCTTTCAGCGTCTTTCCCATGATAACCTTGGTCGCCATCTTTGCAAGGGGAACTCCCGTCGCCTTGCTCACAAAGGGGACTGTTCTCGAAGCTCTGGGGTTGACCTCCAGAACATAAACCCGTCCATCCCTCACCGCATACTGGATGTTCATGAGCCCTACCACATGGAGTTCCCTCGCCAGGGCTTTGGTCTGGGCCATGATCTGCTCAATGACCTCAGGGCCGAGAGAAATGGGTGGCAAAACGCAGGCGCTGTCCCCGCTGTGGATTCCTGCCGCTTCGATATGCTCCATGATGCCGCCGAGAATCGTGTCTAACCCATCGGAGATGGCGTCCACATCAATCTCCACGGCATGATCAAGGAAGCGGTCGATCAAGACGGGCTTGCCCGGACTTACCTCCACCGCATGTTTGATATAATGCTCCAGGTCTTTCTGGTCGTAGACGATCTCCATGGCGCGGCCGCCGAGCACGAAGGACGGCCTCACCAGGACAGGGTAGCCGATTTGGCTCGCCACCTGGATCGCTTCTTCTTCCTTGGTCGCGATGCCATTATCGGGTTGGCGAAGATTCAGCTTTTTCAAGAGCTCCTGGAATTGCTTCCTGTCTTCAGCCATGTCGATGCTGTCCGGGCTGGTACCGAGGATCGTTACCCCTGCTTCTGCCAGGGGAACGGACAGGTTCAGAGGCGTCTGCCCGCCAAACTGGACGATGATGCCTTCCGGTTTTTCCTGCTCCACAATGCTGAGGACATCCTCCCTGGTAAGAGGCTCGAAATAGAGTCTGTCCGATGTATCGTAGTCAGTGCTGACCGTCTCAGGGTTGC